>JAEEXH010000106.1 GCA_016291435.1 Oscillospiraceae bacterium | reverse complement strand
ATTCACCGCGGCGGATATCCGGAGTTGCAGAACAAAGATGTTGACTGGTCGCTTTTCTTCGGCAGCTATATCAGAACATATCTGGAACGGGATGTCAGAAAGCTGACTGCCGTTCAGGATCTGAACGATTTTCGCAGATTTATGGTTGCAGCTGCCGCGAGAACAGGGCAGATGCTCAATTACGCCAATATTGCAGATGAAATCGGAAAGGATGCTATGACCGTCAAGCACTGGATGTCCATTCTGGAAGCAACGGGTATTATATATATTCTGGAGCCCTACACTGCATCGGCATTGAAGCGGGCAATCAAAACACCCAAGTTTTATTTCAGAGATACGGGACTTGCTGCATATTTAACCAGATGGCTGACGCCGGATGCTCTGGCTTGCGGTGCAATGAGCGGACAAATGTTTGAGACCTATGTGATTACCGAGATTCTGAAATCCTATTCCAACCGCGGACTGGACTACCGGTATTTTGTGTCCTATTATCGCGGCAAAGATAAAAAGAGGACAAAAAAAGACGGCATGGAAATTGCCGTCGAAAGCGAAATTGATTTCATCATCGAAGAAAACGGCGTTCTGTATCCGATTGAGATCAAACAGGCATCCAATGTCACTGCCGACATGACAAGTGCTTTTACGGTTCTTGACAAAATCCCTGACAAAAAGCGCGGAACCGGTGCGATTGTTTGTATGTGCCCGCAGCCGGGTGTCCTGAGAGAGAATATCCTTGCGATACCGGTTTGGTATCTGTAAGGCCGGTGGATTGTATTCATTGTGACACATTTGTCCGAAACAGCGGGCAGGATTATTTCTATACGGAAGTGATTATATGAAATCAAGGATTTACTCGAAAAATATATCCTATATTATCAGCGTATCTGTCGGGAAAGGGTGCTACCGTCATCTGCGAATATCCGGCAACAAGACGCTGCATGATCTTGCGGATACAATTCTTTGGGCATTTGAATTCGATCACGATCATCTGTACGCTTTTTTTATGGATGACAAATGGTGGTCGCGCAGAAATGTGTATCATTCCCCCTATGACGACACACCGCCGTTTGCAGATGAGATCAAACTAACAAAACTGCGCCTTTTCAAAGGGCAAGCCTTCAAATTTCTGTTTGATTTCGGAGATGAATGGCGGTTCCAGTGCAAGGTGCTTCAGGTACTCGATGAAACCACAAAGGAATCGGAAATTGTCCGCATGAAGGGCGATCCGCCGGAGCAGTATCCGGTTTTTGACGAGGACTTTGACTATGATGAATATGATAAGCCGGAAGAATCGTATCCGCCAATTACGATGACAGCCCGTAAGCAGTGCACGCCTTCGATTGTACAATCAGCCAATCTGACACCTCCGCCGGAGAAAACATAAAAGGCAGATATTGACGATGCAGTATTTGAGGCAGCGTTTCAATACCGCAGTGATAAGCTCTGGAGTAAACTGAACGATACCGATATATTTGCTATATGTCTTTCAAACGGTAAGATTGGATACTGCTCCGTCACAGGCTCACTCGGAGAATGTATCGCTCTTGGGTTATATATCGGCGATGAAGGCCTTTGGTCACTGTATCAGATTATTCAGAATGCGTTTGAAAATTCCTTTGCAACTGTGATCTCACAGAATTGTCTCCGGCTTGAACTAACAGATAAGAGCGAGATCCCTGCGCCGATTGTAAATGCTGCAAAAGCATACGGAGATGCACATACAATCAAATTCAACGGAAAAAAGCGCTATCCGACATTTCTGAAAATGCAAAGCTATCTTGTACCCGATTATATAAAATCCAAGGAGGATTTCCGGCTTTTGGCAGAGGCTTTACGGGCGGCACATGAGGTTGCCGGAAAACTGAAAACGGTCTCAAAGACGAAGCTCGGTCTGGATGATACACTGAATGTCATCCCGCTGCTGACGCCGGACGAAAACGGATACAAGTGGTCGCTGATGAAAAAGCCGGATGCACCGGAGTTTCCTTATACAAGGCCAGTGATTTCAGAGGAGAAGGCAGCAGCATTGCGTGCGCTTCCGCAAAAGGGCAAATGGGAAAGCAGCATTTACATACTGAGCGATTCCGTTCGCGATGAACATATAGACCGCGATGTGTTTCAGCCGTTGCTGCTGACGGCCGGCGTTCCGTCAAAGCTGAAAAAGGCAATTCTCGGAAACGGCTATTATCCGGAGATCGCCGGAGAGATGCTTTCGCAGCTTGCAGACTGGATGCTGGAATGCGGGGTGCGTCCGAAGATGATCGTAACGCACGGCGCGCGTTCGCTTTCATTCCTTGCGCAGTTCTGCGAGGTCTGTGAAATCGCCCTCACAAGCGCTGATAAACTTGGAAAAGCCGAGAAGATGCTGGATGATTATAGACGTGAACATGATATCATGGACAACGAAATGCTTTCAGAAATCGCCGATCTGCTGGTGATGCTTGAGCATATGGAGATTGAAGAACTGGAAGCGCTGCCAGAGGAAATGAAAGCGATTCTCCGCAGCTTAATTGGCACAGGGCTGCTATCAGGCAAATTGGAGAAGTGCTTGGCAAAAATGATGTAAATACAGAAATATCAGCTCCCCGAAATGGGGAGCTGTTCGCATCTGATGAGATTTCCGATCATTTACCGATGTATCTATCCGCAGCGGATTCCACACTCATGCAGAATACCAAATCCTGTGTCAATGTTTTCAGTGAGGGGTCGCCCTCCCGGATTCCCATAGTTCTGCGGATTTCCTTCGGGATCACCACGCGCCCGAGATCGTCGATTCTGCGTACAATACCTGTTGCTTTCATTATATCCTCCTGCTCTGCACAAGTGCACAGAGTCTTTTGTGTTTTCGCTATTTGGGGATAGCTTCGCTTTTTCAAAGCTATCGGTATTGTTTACCGTAGTTGGAGAATTATGCATTGGCACATCATTCCGATTATTCACACTGCGCCCAATCATTTCGCATAGCTCCGAACCTGCGATCATGCAGCGTCCGGCTCCTGCTGATCGGCAATCGAGCGTTTCGCAAGAGTCTTCCCCGTAATTGTACCCTCCATACTGAAAAATATAATGTTAGATTATATCATATCTGGGTGGATTCGTCAACATAAGATTCACTGCAACAAAAGAATATAGAAACATATCATTCTAACCTAATAAGGTACAGAAAAAAGAATGCAGTTCAATAAACCGGCCTGCCAGTCCCCGCCTTTTTTGGCGGGATGCCTTTCACTATATTTGCATACAAATCGCACACGCAGCAAGAACAGCATCGTCGAAGCTGCACTGTCCGTCTGCATTGATTCGGCTGTTTCCGCTTACAAAAAAAGCTCCCCGGAACTGTCCATAATGAACAGTTCCGGGGAGCTGCGTTTCGGAGTTATAACTGAGCGAGGTATTATCCCTCAATGGCGATATACTTGTGATTCTCCAGTTTCTTCGGCTCTGCCTTCGGAACGCTGATGTTCAGAACACCGTCCTCAAACTTTGCCTTCACATCGGCTTCTGCAACAGTATCACCGATATAGAAGCTTCTCTGCATTGCACCGGCGTAACGTTCCTGACGGATCAGCTTGCCCTTCTCAGTCTTTTCGTCCTTGTCAAGACCCTTTGCGGCACTGACAGTCAGATAACCGTTCTGAAGCTCAAGATTGATCTGGTCTTTCTTGAAGCCCGGCAGGTCGATCACGATCTCATAGTGGTCGTCATGCTCATGGACATCGGTCTTCATGACCTGTGCAGCGTGCTTGCCGTACAGCTTCTTCTCCACGTCTCTGCTAAAATCAGGGAATCTGAAGAAATCATCGAATAAGTTTTCACCGAAAATGCTAGGATACAACATAGGTCAGTCCTCCTTTTTACTCGTCACATTGTTTCCATTGCTTCGAGCAAGGGGACGGAGCGTTCAGCACCCGGATCCTTTGGTGCTTCTCTGTTCCTTTGTTCTGACTATATTATAGCACACCGAATTAGCACTGTCAAGAGGAGAGTGCTAATTTTCACACAGGTTTCATATTTTTGACAGAAATGTCACATTGGATATACCGAGGCGGATCAGCCGAAAATGAATCTGAATCACGGCGCTGCCGCCTGCGGGCGGCTTCCCGTATTTGCGATGTCCCCTCCCCTGCGCGCTCCTTCCTCCCATCGCAGCATGCCAAATTCTACGCCGATATTGCAAGTGAATATATCAGCCAAGTCTCCTTCTGATGCGCCGATTCGTAAAAAACGTAAGACTGTTTTTGTAGAATTCGCAGAAAAAAGAAAATGACTTGTACTCCTGCCGGAATCCTGATATACTGTAATCAAAGGCAACGCGAAAGGAGCGACAAAATCATGAAAATGCGCAAAAGTGCTGCATTCATCCTGAGTGTTCTGTTTTTCTTCACCGCTGCGCCGGCACAGCCTGCCTATGCGGGAAATGCAGAGGAGACACCGGGCTGTCAGCTGCAAACCATCCTGATCGACAACGACGGCAAAAATCTCTGGACGACCGAAAGCTGGGGCGGTGCTAACATCCTGCCGAACACAAGCTGGACAACGACCGATGCCGGCGATTACTATTATAACGGTGCGCTTTCCTTTAAAGCCAAAAGCAACGGCGCAGAACCGCTCAGCTTCATACTGTGCGCCCGAAAAAAAGCCACAGCACCCGACACAAGAAGGGGGAAACATGTCGGATGCTGTAAGGGGGACAGTATTCAATTGATCAGCGCACGCTTCATCAGCGTGAGATCAGCGGCATTCAGTCTGCCGTCGCTGTTGAAATCACCCGCCTGCCAGTCGGCGAGCACGGTGTTCTGCTCAGCAAGAAGCCATCTCTGCACAAGCACAATGTCATTCAGCTCGAATGCGCCGTTCTGATCGACATCACCGCGGAGCACATGCGCATTCTGCTCAAGCTCCAGCTCCGCGATCTGAAGGATCTCTCTGCTCTGCACATCATAGGTGAAGCGGATGCGAACGCGGTCGCCCTGCTCGTAATAGGAGAGATTCTTTGTATCATCGCCGCCGTAATAGGCATCACCGCTGAACGAAAAGCTGCCGTGCTCTGCAAAGCGGATCTCGCCGCCGTTCCAAGTAAGCTGCACCTCCGAGACAGAATCGGTGAATGCGGTTTCTGCGGTCTCCCGCGGGGCTGTCGCGGTGGTTGTGGTGGTCTCAGTGACAGGCGGCTGCGTTGTGACTGGAGAATAGGCTGAGAGGTTGAAGCGCCCGGCCTCATCCTTGATTTTGCTCCATGTGTACCGCGCAAAATACTTGTCGAAGGTATTGATATAGCTGCACGAACCCGCCATCATGATCGAGCCCTGACCGCCGGGGAATCCGCCGGGCGGGAAGCCGTCCGATGCGCCCTCTGCGCCGTAATAATCGGGATAACCAAAGCCGTGCCCGACTTCATGCAGCAGGATGTGCTCGCTTGTCGTACCGTTCAGCAGTCCCTCGATGGAATGATCGGAGAGGATCTGCCCGTAGTGGTAGCCGACGCCGCCCATGTCGATCATGCCGTGAATGCCGTGCAGATACATGTCAAAGCGGTTGTCATAGTTGCCGTTATAGCTCCAGTTTTTGTCGTTCCAGTGCACATACCGCGAGAGTGCCGTCGGTTCAGCGGGCTGCATCTCCGGAATACTGGAATTGCCCATACCGCTGGAAATCAGCCAGTCGCGTGTCCACGGCGTTGCTGTCTCTGTGAAAACTGTCTCATCAGGCTGGAGATCCTGCAAAACGCTTTTGTCCAGCACCGCATAGCCAATGACCTTAACATTTACATGCTCGACCGGCCAGCTGTCGTATCCGACAAGGCAGTCGTTCCATTTGTTGACGACGCTCTCCAGCATCTGCGGGAGCTTCTGCCGCTGCGCCAGTGTGAGCGGCTCATAGGACTGCCAAATCAGAATGTAGTTCAGCGTGCCGTTTCCCGCGAGGATCTGATCATAGATCGTAGACCAGCCCTTGCAGGAGCCCTCCGGCTCAATGCGGTTCTGCCAGATCCAGTCGCAGGCTGTGCGGTATTCCTGCGGAATGTCGGCAATGCTCTCGGCGGATACCGTGACCCGCTCAGATAACGGTCTCTGTGCTGTCATTGCAGACAGGCACAGTGCTGCCGCCGTCAGAGCGGCAGCGATTTTCTGTGCATGCATATTTCCTCCCCCGTTCCCGTTATGTTCTCTAATATTTTTTGTAAACATAACGCTCTGTATATTCATATTCTATCGCAAATTCATGCAGATGTCAATTCATTATTATCCAGATTGACAATATTTATTTCCAATAGATGTAAAATCATCTTGATTTTTCTGCTGCAGCATGATATAATAGTATAACAGATATACAGCATGGGGGAAAACCGTATGAAAAAAAGAACGCTGATCGGCGTGATCGTGCCGGTGCTTGCACGCGCATTTACGCAGGACATTCTGCGCGGAGCAATCGCACAGCTTCGGCTCTGCGGCTGTGATGCAGTCATTCTTGCGCCGCTGATCCAGTTTGAAAGTGCAATGCCCGCGCATGCACAAGCTGAGAGAGAGATCTTCCGAATGATCGAATCGCCAGATTTTGACGGGTTTCTGTATCTCAAGGATGAAGCGACAATGGGCAGGGCGGTCATCGACGAAATCGAACAGCGGCTGATCCGCTCGCAGAAATATGTCATGACGGTCGATGAACAGGCACATCCCGTGTTTGACAGCACGCAGTACGATGATTATGACGATTTCGGCAAGCTCACGGAGCATCTGATCGAGGTACACGGCTGCAAACGCATTTACTGTCTCACCGGACCGAAAGAAAGCCATCAGGCACAAACCCGCCTGCGCGCCTGGAAGGACTGCATGACGCAGCACGGGCTCTATTTCGACGAAAGCTATTATTACTACGGCACATTCTGGTATGACTCCGCGATCGCATATTCAAAGAAACTGCTCTCCGGCGAGTTCCCGATGCCGGAGGCGATCGTCTGCGGCAATGATATCATGGCTGTGTCGCTCATCAAATCGCTGATTGCACACGGGGTGCGCGTGCCCGAAGATGTCGCAGTCACAGGCTATGACGGATACCCCTTTTCCGCAAATGTTGAGGTGACGCTCACGACCTACACACGCAATCACGGGCAGCTCGGCGCGGATGCCGTGCGGCGCCTTTACCGTAATCTGACGGGACTGCTGTGCAGCAAGGTACACCGGCAGAACAGCGGCTTCCGCATCGGAAGCTCCTGCGGCTGCACCAATATCCCCGCCGATCAGTTTGTGCTTGATTCCGATGCGGCGATTCCGCACATGTGGAAGGATTACAGGTTTGGCATCAGCATGACACCCGATCTCGCACAGGCAAAGCATATCCCCGACCTGCTCTCCCGGGCGCTCTTTTACGGCAGGATGCTCTATGAAGTGCAGCACATCGGTGTCTATCTCAGCGAGCCGGACGGAACCTGCCGACTGGCAGCAAGCTATGACGAAGGCGCCCTGCCGGAGATCCGCAGCGAAACGCTCCCACCAAACAGCGCCGCTGCATTTCTCTCTGGCAGCACAGAGCCGGAGATCATATTCCTCTCTCCGCTGCACATGAATGCGCGGCGATTCGGCATGATCTCGCTGCGCTGCTCCGGCAGCAGGGTCTATGATGAAAGCTGGCTGCACTTTGTCACGGAGCTGGAAACAGCGCTTGACCGTTTCCCGGATGCCGCGGCTGAATCCCCGATCGTATCCAAATCGGAGCGCAGCCGCAATGCGATGCAGGAAAAGCTCCGGCAGCTCCGGCAGAAAATGCGGGAGACACCCGGCGAGGCATGGACCGTTGAGCGGCTCTGTGCGGAGACCGACCTTCCGAAGAGCACCCTGCAAAAGCATTATAAGCTGCAATTCGGCAAGAGCCTGTTCGAGGATCTGATCGAATTCCGCATCGACCGGGCGAAACGCCTGCTCACGGAAACAGCACTCCCCCTCGGAGAAATCGCGGTTTTGTGCGGATATTCTACCGACAGCTATTTCATGAAGCAATTCAAGCAGATGACCGGCCTGACACCGACTGAATACCGAAAGAAAGTGTAAACGCAAACCGCCGCCTGACATTCCGATCAGGCGGCGGTTCTCGCTGGCACGCACAGCGATACATTTTTTGACATGCAGAAACGGGCTCTGCTTTTGACAGAGCCCGTCAGCTTGTCGAAAAAGCTCCGTAAAGTCAAAGAGCCTATGATTAAAGTTTCGCTCAAGCCTTTTCCAAAGGCTTGCG
>JAEEXH010000025.1 GCA_016291435.1 Oscillospiraceae bacterium | reverse complement strand
AACGGACCTTCCTCTGAGAGCGCCGCGGTGAATGCGGTATCGTCTTCGATGCTGAGCGGCAGAATGCGGAAGTTGGCGGTGAGCGTGCCGGTGTAGGCGCCGGTGCCGCTGACCGTGATCTCCGCCGTGCCCGCGTTTACGTTCTTTTCGTAGGTGACAGTGTAATCCTGATCTGCGCGCAGGATGCGTTCGCCGTCCGCCACGATGAGATCCGGCGTCTGTTCCTTGCCGGTGTAATAGGTTTCCGGGGTTTCGCTGAACTCAGCATCCGCGAAGGTGAGCGTGCATTCTGAAATGTCCAGCAGCTTCGGGTCGAGCGTTTTCACGGCATTGCTGGTATAGTCGCCCTGCCCCGTGACAGTGAGCGCAGTGCCGTCTTCGCTGAATGCAAAGAGATAATCAACCTCTGCGGTGAGCACAGTGCCCGCCTGATCCTTCACAGTGAAATCCGGCGCAAAGACTTTCTCGGGGTCACGGCCGGGATTCTCCGCGAGGGTGATCTGCTCCGGAGAGAGCGGCTGCGGCGAGACGGTGAATGTCGCAGTCCGGCTGCCGGCGACATAGAGGCTTTCCTCCGAAGCCGTGAGCAGGAGAGACGCTGTGCCGGCGTGGAGATTGTCGGAATAGGAGACAGTGTAATCGGTGCCTTCCGCGAGCGTGATCTCCGTGCCGTCTGCCTGCGTCAGCGTGACAGCGGGCACGGGCTTGTGTTCCGTCCCGTCAAAAACGCAGGGCTCCTCCGGCATTGTGACCGTGATGCTGTCCGCGGAGAGATCTGTCAGCTTCGGGAGCACCTCGCGGTATACATGCCCGCAGCCGGAGCAGGTGTGCTCAATATAGCCTTCTGCTTCCGCGGTCGGTCGGACAGATGCGGTGGTCTCATAGCTGTGTGCGAGCGTGAGCGTAAATTCCTTCACGCATTTCTCGTTATATTCAGGATGGATGCGCAGCGTGACCGTGCGCTGCGGCTCGTCAAAATCGTTGATATCAAAGGTCTGAATGCGGTATGCGGTGCCAGGCGTGCGCGCCGCAAGAACAGAATCATCGCTGCTTTCAATGATAAAGTTCTGAACATCGGGATTATCCGGCGCAGAGGCAGTCAGCTGCACCTTCACATACATGCCTGCATCGAGCGCATCGGGTATGCGAGAGGAATAGGTATATTCGTTATCATAGTGCGAGCTGTTCCAGTAAGCGCGGAAATCCGTCGGCACCGTGACGGTTTTCTCCTCGCTGCATTTGCTGCATTTCAGCGTGACGGTACCGTTTTCATCCGCATCGCCGATCTGCTGATAGTCGTGTCCGCCGACATATGCCGTGATCTCAGGCGCGTCGGGCTGCGCAGGATCGACGCTGTAAAATGTGACGGTATCACTGTTCCAGACATACCAGACGAGCTTCCCGTCATGGAACCGGGGCACGCAGTCGGAGATCTCTCCCGCAAAATGTGCAGCCTCGCCGACGGGCGCACCGCTGCCGTCCAGCTCGGTGATGTAAACATCATTTTCCTGCTGCCAGAGCACGGCAAAGCGGTCTTCCGCAAGCTGCACGAGCTGCGGTGCATGTGCCGTCGGATCGCCGTCCGCGATGTCCGTCAGGGTAAAATCTCTGACGCTGTCATCCTTCAGCGCATTTTTCGGCACAGCGGCAATGTGAATATTCCGCGTCGGATTGCCGGAATAATCCTCCCAGTATTCTGAGAGCTTCGACTGATCCACCGTGTTGTACGCAATGATGTAATGCGTGCTGCTCTGCATAAAGCCGCCGACAGCAGCGCCGGTGTAGTTGACCTCATACATGTTGGCTGAATCGGATGCCTCCGGGAAGGTGAGCATATTGACCTCCACGCACGGAGAATCGAAGTAATCCGGCATAAAGGAGCCTGTGGTGTAATCAGACTGATAGTAATTCAGCACGACCGCACGCGGATAGGCGTCGCCGTGGTCGATGCCGACGATATGTGTTCCGTCCAGCAGGACATACTGATTGAAGGAGTGGCTGACATAGCCCATGTGCAGATACTGGATCGCGCTGTCATCCTCCGTGACCGTCAGATCCGACATTCGCACGAGCAGCGTGAGATTTGCCTGATGCCCGCTGTACATCTCGCGTGCCATGCGCAGAACGAGCCATGTACCGTCATCGGTGCAGCGCATGGAACCGGCGTCAAAGGGGATCGCGACCTTCATATTGCCGCGCTGCACATGCTTGATGAGGTTCCAGCTGCTGTCATACTGTGCAATATCGAGCACCGGGAGGGTGTCATCGTGATCGTCGTTTTCCTGCCCGGTGATCAGATAATAATTGCCGTCGGAGGCTGCATAGAAGCCGCCCCAGACAGGGAGCTGCATGTCGATCAGCATGCGGTCGGTGAGCGTAAAATCATCGCTGTAATATTCGACCAGCGCTTTGCCGCTCGGGGTATTGCCCTGTACGCGCATCCAGCCGCCGCTGACAGGCTGAAGCGCAGAGGTGACAGGGGATGCCCAGCGGGAATAATCGTTTCTGTTGGCGTTGCTTCCGCTGTATGTTACGCAGAAAAGATCCGCTGCTTCTTCTGCGGAAGCGGGCGCGGCAGGCAGTGCGGAAAGCGCAAAGACGGATGCGCAGAGCATTGCGTACAGGCGGTTTGTACGTTTCATGGAGACAGCTCCTTTCTGTGTCATGGGAATGGTGTCCGGTGCGTGATACTGCACACATCTGCCTATATTATAACACATTGCACAGAAAAATGCAACACTCAGATAAAAAAACGGCGTTCGTGACTTCGGAGGATGGAATCTATGCAGGTAATTCTCCGAAGCTGCATCTGGGTATACGGCATTTTCAGCAGTTTCCTGTTTATCAGAAATAACTATATTGAATTATGAAGCTGAGAGTACATTGTTAAAAACGATGATTTCCGTGCAGCGCCGGCGCGAAATGCTTGAAATTGTACGGCAAATGTAGTATAATCATAATGTTATTATAATAGTTAGGAAGACTGCACAGTACAATCTGCACTGTGCGATCGGGGAAAGGGTTTCGGCTTGTTTCTTGAAGGGGGCACTTGATTTGAAGTCGATTCTGTCAAAATTTCGTTTCCGGAAGGTGCTGCTTGCTCTGGCAGATGCCTTCATCGTTGCGGTTTCTGCACTGATTGCCTTCACGGCGCTCAATCTGCTGGAGGGCGGCATCTCAACCCGTATGCTGTTGGTCAGCGTGACGCTTTCCGTGCTGACCTGCGTCGGCGGTCTGTATATCAGCGGCGCTTACAGCAAGCTGTGGCGCTATTTTAACCGCAGGGATTATCTCTCCTGCGTCAACGGCATCGTAATCGGCCTTTCAACGACCGTGATCGCGGTTTACATCGTGAAGGGTGAAACGGCACTGCGCTTCGCCTTGCTGCAAGCAGTCATTGCGATCATTGGCATCTGTCTCTTCCGCTTTGCGTTCAAGACGACCTTCATCGAGCTTGTGAATGTCGGAAAGAATGATGCGGCATATCAGCGCACAATGATTATCGGCGGCGGCAGAGCATGCAAAATGCTGATCAGGGAGATCCGCAATGCACAGAATTCTCCCTACGCGGAGGACAAGTCCGCGGCAAACTATGAGCCGGTGTGCATCATTGACGATAACCGCGATAAGATCGGCGAGAAGGTCGAGAATGTGCAGATCGTCGGCTCGACCAATGAAATTGAAAAATTCGTCAGTGAAATGGAGATCCAGCAGATCATCTTCTGCATTCCGTCCTGTCTGGAGGATGAGCGCAGACGCATCCTCGATGTCTGCTCGAAGACGGGTCTCCCGATCAAGGTGATCCCGTTCCTCGGCAATCTGATTTTCGATGAGACACACACCTCTCTGCTCGGGCAGGTGCGCGATATCAAGGTCGAGGATTTGCTTGGGCGTGATCCCATCCGCTTTGACAATGAGGATATCCGTGCATTCATCCGCGGCAAGGTCTGCATGGTGACAGGCGGCGGCGGATCCATCGGCTCGGAGCTCGTGCGGCAGATCGCAAAATATGATCCGCAGCAGATCATTATTATCGACATCTGCGAGAATTACGCCTATGACATTCAGCAGGAGCTGATAATGGATTACGGCGACAGTCTGGATCTGGTCGTCCGCATCGCATCTGTCCGCGATTACTTCCGCATGAATCAGCTCTTCAGCGAATTCAAGCCCGATATTGTCTTCCATGCGGCAGCTCACAAGCATGTGCCGCTGATGGAGGAGAGCCCGATGGAGGCGATCAAGAACAATGTGATCGGCACCTTCAACACCGCAACGCTTGCGCAGTATCACAATGTCAAAAAGTTCGTCATGATTTCGACGGACAAGGCTGTGAACCCGACGAACGTGATGGGTGCCTCCAAGCGCTGCTGTGAGATGATCGTGCAGTATCTTGCACAGGATAAAACGAAGGGCGGCACCGACTTTGTCACCACGCGCTTCGGCAATGTGCTCGGCTCAAACGGTTCCGTCATTCCGAAATTCAAGCGGCAGATCGAAGAGGGCAAGCCTGTGACCGTCACGCATCCTGACATCATCCGCTATTTCATGACGATCCCGGAGGCGGTGAGCCTGGTGATGGAGGCTGCGGCGATTGCAAAGGGCGGCGAGATCTTCGTGCTCGATATGGGCAAGCCTGTCCGCATCGTTGCGCTTGCGGAAAACCTGATCCGCATGTACGGCAAGACACCCTATAAGGATGTCAAGATTGTGTTTACCGGGCTGCGTCCGGGCGAAAAGATCAAGGAGGAGCTCCTGATGGATGAGGAGGGACTCCAGAAGACAAAGAACAAGCTCATCTTTATCGGCAGGCAGATCGACATTGAACCGCAGGCATTTATCGACGAGCTGCGAAGACTGCGGGATGCTGCGCAGGAAAACAACGAGCAGGCAGCAGTCGAAGCACTGCACAGAATTGTCCCGACATTCGTGACGCCGGAAGAATTCAACAGAAAAGCACTTGCGGCAGTGCAGGCAAGCTGAATGAAAGGAAAATGACATCGGTATGGAAAACGAAAACACTTATTCGATCCGGGAGCTTCTGGGGCTCCTCTTAAACCATCTGTTCCTGATCATCTTTGTGACACTCTGCGGCGGAGCGGCTGCGTTCTGCATCTCGAAGTTCGTGCTTCCGCTGCAATATTCCTCGCACATCACAATGTATGTGCAGAGCTACACCGGCATCTCGGAAAACGCAAACAATGTGAACAACATCAGCAATTCCAAGCAGCTTGTCAATACCTATATCGAGGTGCTCAAGGATGACGCCGTGATGAATGCCGTCGGCGATCTTCTGACCGAGCAGTACGGCAGCGGCGACATCGGCGGTTATTTTGAACTGAACGGCGAGGGGAAGATCTCTCCCGCTGCGATCCGCAAGTGCTTCACGATCAGCTCCGTGACCGATACCTCTGCGGTCAAGATCACGGCGACCACCGAAAACGCACAGCTTGCCGCCGACCTCTGCAACGACCTGACGCAGGTCGCTCCGGCTTATGTGCAGGAGGCAGTCGGCGTCGGTTCGATCAATACGATTGACAAGGCGAAGGTCTACACCAATCCCGTCGCTCCGAATATCATGAAGAATACCGCGATCGGCCTGATGGCAGGCTTCCTGCTCATCGCATTGCTCATCTTCGTGTTCGACTTCTTCGACAATACGATCAAGGAGCCCGATGTCGTCAGCAAGAAGTATCAGAAGGCGATCATCGGCGAGATCCAGCAGTTCGGAGACGGCAAAAAGAAGAAGCGGAAGCGGAAAAAAGGCAGTCAGATTATGGAAGCAAGAGGTCTGCTGACCGATGCAGATGTGCCGTTCAATGTTGTCGAAAGCTATAAGTCGATCCGCACGAATATCCTCTTCACAATCGCAGACGCCGAGCGCAAGGTGATTGCAGTCTCCAGCCCGAACCCCGGCGAAGGCAAATCGACCTCCGCGGCGAACCTCGCAATCGCCCTCGCACAGACAGATGCCCATGTGCTTCTGATCGACGGCGATATGAGAAAGCCGGTGCAGCATAAGACCTTCAAGATCAAGAATGCAGAGGGTCTCTCCACGCTGATCATCCGCAAGTCCACGCTCGAAAAATCCGTGAAGAACAATGTAATCAAGAATCTGGATGTGCTGCCCTCCGGTCCGCTGCCGCCGAACCCCTCGGAGCTGCTTGCCTCCGATTCCTTCCGCAAGCTGCTCGACCGCTTCTCCGAAAGCTATGACTATGTGATTATCGACACACCGCCTGTCAATGTCGTCAGTGATGCGATGGTCATGAAGGACGCCATCAGCGGCATCCTGCTTGTCCTCCGCTACGCAGAAACGACCTATGAGGATCTCTCTCTCTGCATGAAGCAGCTCGAGCTTGCGCAGGCAAATCTGCTCGGCTTTGTCATGAATGATGTGCATACCAACCGCGGCTCCTCTTACTACAATTACAAGTACCGGTATAAGTATCAGGATTACGGCTACGGCGGCTACGGATACAGACATCATGCTTCCGAGAAGGAGAAAGCCGATGCTGACTGAGCACCACTGTCATATTCTGCCGCAGATCGACGACGGTTCGCGCAGTGTGGAAATGTCCCTGAAAATGATCGGGATGATGCGTGCGCAGGGCGTGAATGAGATTTTCGCCACACCGCATTTTTATGCGCACCGGGAGAAGGACATCGCGAGCTACCTCGCAAAGCGGCAGGCAGCTTTTCAGAAGCTGGCCGATGCAGACGCCTCCAATGCCTCCATCCGATTGGGCGCAGAGGTTGCAATCGAGCACGGAATCAGTCAGATGAAGGGCATTGAGCAGCTTCGTCTCGGCGACACCGATTATATTCTGCTGGAGCTTCCATACGGTTCCTTCTCACACTGGCAGCTTGAGGAGATCAATGAGATTGCATGCGAATACGGCCTCACGCCGATCATTGCGCATATCCACCGCTATCTGGATGATTACAGTCGCGATGAAATGGATGAGGTCCTGCGGACAGATGCAGTGTTTCAGATCAATAATGAAGCGTTTGGCAATCACAAGGAGAAGAAATTTGTCAAGTCGCTGATCCGTGACGGATACCCGTATCTGTTCGGCAGTGACGCGCACAATCTGGATGACAGAAGACCCAACTGGGATCTGCTGAAAAAGAAGGTACGGCAGGATGTGCTGGATGAAGCAGTGCATGTGCTGAAATAAAAAGAAGGACAATGCGACCGGGGCACCGGCTGCATTGTCCTTTTTTTTGTCCGGATGCGATTTGATCTGGCCCCTCTTGACATATGCAATGAAAAAGTGGTACAATATAAGAAGATTTTATGCGTTTCCTCTGAATACTCTGTGAGGTGCGCGGAGACAGGCAGGTGAATCCTATGACGATCGTCGAGCTGTTTGACGAGAAGCCGATCAACAATATCGTCGGCGCACTGTGCTTTCACCCGGATAAGGTGATCTATGTCGGCGGCGACAATGAAGCGCAGTTTTTCAGCCTGCGCCTTCCTGTGCTGCGGAATTATTACCGCGAAAAGGGCATCGACCCGCTGGAGATTGAATATGTGCAGGTGCGCAGAGACAGCCTCCGGGATATTGTAGAGAAGCTGGAGCAGATCTATGAGACCAACGACGACTGCCGTTTCCATGTGGAGGTGACCGGCGGAGAGGATCTCATCCTGATCGGACTTGGAATTCTCTGTCAGCGCCATCCTGAGACGGAGCTCTGCCAGATCAGCGGCAGGCTGCGCTGCGTCCGCTCTTATTCGGTTCTGCGCGATACCGAGGACAAGCTCGATATTACCTGCGCAAATACCGTGCGCGAAAACCTGCTGCTGCACGGCGCTTCCGTCGTTTCCTGCAACGGCAGTGACCATCTCCCGGAGGGCTATCAGTGGGATTTCGCATTTTTCAGCTATTTCAATTCGATGTGGGAAATCTGCTGCTGCGGTGTATCCTCTTATGCTTCCGATTCGCCGCCCGCGGACTGGAACTATGTGACGAAATCGCTCGGCGAGCTCTGTGCCGGTGCGATCAGTCTTGAGGATCCGAATGTGATTCGGTTCAGCAAGTCCTATTTCAATGACCTTTTCCTGCCAGATCACGATGCGCCGCGGTTTCTGGCGTATCTGTATGCGTTCATCAGCGAGGATCTGCTGGAATATATCCCCGGCGCTGACGGCAGCGATGAGGATATCATCATCTTCAAGAGCGACATGGTGCGGCTCTGCCTGACCGTCGGCGGTCTCATGTTGGAGCTGAAGATCTACATGCTCTGCCAGCAGCTTTTCAAGGAGCGCGGCGGCGACTGCCTGACGAGCGTGACAATCGACTGGGACGGTGATGACGATCTCGGCACCGGTACGAAATATTGCTATGATCCCGATGATCCCAGCTCCGTCATTGACACAATCAATGAGGTCGATGTCATGGCAACCTGCGGGCTCATGCCGTACTTCATCTCCTGCAAGAACGGCTTTTTTGACTCTGAGGAGCTCTATAAGCTCTATTCGGTCGGAGAGCGCTTCGGCAAAGGATACTGCAAGAAGGTGCTGATCACGACCGACATGCAGCATGCGGTCGGGAATTCCCGCGGACCGCTGCTGCAAAGAGCTGCCGATATGGGAATCGAGCTGATCGAAGCGGTGCACACGATGACAGATGACGAGATTCTGAACGCACTGCTGAAGGTGCTGGATCTTCCGAAGAAAAAGGTGACTGCCGGCTGAGGGGGAATGCATATGCTGAAGCGTCTGACTGCTGCCGTGTCCGCCGCTGTGACGGCATGTGTGCTGCTCGCTGCAATGCCTGCGGGCGGTGCTGCTGCAATTCCGGGCGACCTGAACTGTGATGACGAAATCACGGTTGCCGATGCGGTGCTCATGGGCCGCCTGATGGCAGAGGATCCGTCCTTGCAGCTCACTGCGGAGGCGCGCCGGAATGCAGATTATGACACAGACGGCCTGCTCTGCATGACGGATCTCCGCGCCGTGCTCTCGGAAGCGGAGCGTGCAGGCTTTGATCCCCCGGTGACGGCTGCAACTTCTGCTTCGGTCACGACCGCAGCAGCGGTTACAACGGTCAGCACGGCATCGTCTTCCGCGTCGGAGATTACGCTCCCGCCGCTGTATACGGAGATCGGTTCTCTGCTGATTGCGCCTTATCCCTTTGCTGTACGGCGGAATGAAGTGGTCACGCTCTGCATGATCGGGCAGCCGAACACAGTATACAACATAGAGGTGTACTATTCCTCAGGGCCCTCCACCGCGAAAGGGCTTGAGCCGCATCTGACGGACAGCAGCGGTTATACAGAGTGGACATGGAAAATCGGCGGCAAGACCAACAGCGGCAATTATCATATTGATCTGACCGACGGCGGTGAAACGACCGTCATGCCGTTCAGCGTGGTGGATTGACCCGTGCGGCAGGTGACTGCCAGCGGTGTAATAAAAAGAAAACGGAGGTAACTGTTATGAGAAAGAATCTGGGCGTACAGCCTGCACTGTTCCCGATGCCGGTCGTGATTGTCGCGGCATACGGCGCCGACGGCAGCATTTGTGCGATGAATGCTGCATGGGCGCAGATCTGTGCGATGGACAAGATCGCGCTGTTCATTGACGCGGATCACAAGACAACGAAGAATATCATGGAAACCCGCGCATTTACGGTGAATATCGCGGATGTGTCGAATATGGCTCCTGCTGATTTCTTCGGCATCGCAACCGGCAACAAGATGCCGGATAAGTTTGAGCGCTCCGGCTGTCATGCCGTAAAAAGCGCATTTGTCAATGCACCGGTGATTACGGAATTCCCGGTTGCACTGGAATGCGAATTCGCGGAGGAGATTGAGACAAAGCACATGCACGCGATCGTCGGCAGGATTGTCAATGTGAGCGCGGAGGAGCGCGTCATCGGCGATAAGAACAAGATCCTGCCCGAGGAGGTCAACGCCCTGATCTTCGATCAGTACCGCTCCGGCTATTTTGCCGTCGGTGAGAAGGTCGGTCAGGCATGGAATGCAGGCAAGGATCTCATGAAGGGATAATCGCAAAGCCCCGGTTCACAGTGAACCGGGGCTTTGCGCATTGTGCTTTGCGTTACAGCGCCGCAAAGACCTTTCCGATCGAATCGTGAATGACAATATCTGCCTGCCTGTCACGCGGGGTCGCATCGCGGTTGACGAGTGCCAGCACACCGCGCGCGTGATCGAAATAGTCGATGAGCCCCGCCGCCGGATAGACCGCAAGCGAGGTGCCGCCGATGATCATGAGGTCGGCTTCACGGATGCACCGTACGGATTCCGTCAGTACATCGCTGTCGAGGGATTCCTCATAGAGCACAACATCCGGCTTGACCGTTCCGCCGCATTCCGGGCATTTCGGCACGCCTTCGCTCCCTGTGACGACAGAGAGGTCATATGCCTTGCCGCATTTCATGCAGAAATTGCGCAGGACAGAGCCGTGCAGCTCAAGCACATGCCGGCTGCCCGCCTTCTGGTGCAGCCCGTCGATATTCTGCGTGATAACCGCATTGAGCTTGCCGGCGCGCTCCCACTCTGCGAGCTTTAAGTGTGCGGCATTCGGTTCAGCGTCGGTGCTGAGCATCTTGTCGCGGTAGAATTTGTAGAATTCCTCCGTGTGCCGCATGAAAAATGTGTGGCTGAGAATCGTCTCGGGCGGGTAGTCATACTTCTGATTGTAGAGCCCGTCCACGCTGCGGAAATCGGGGATGCCGCTTTCGGTGGAGACGCCTGCGCCGCCGAAGAATACGATCTTCTTTGCACCGGCGACTGCTTCTTTGAGTTCTTCGATCGTGGATGCCATGACAGTTACCTCCTTTTTCGCTGTGTGTTATAAAATGACAGGGACGGTCTTGCTGAGCTGAACGGAATAGAGACAACATTCCTTGACGGGCTTGCCGTGCAGCAGTCTGAGCGCTTCGGCGTAGAGACGGATCTGTTCGGTGTAGCGGTCAAGCAGCTCTGCACCGCTCTGTACGCCGTCGGTTTTGTAATCTACAAGCACGATGCCGTCGTCCTCCGCAAAGACAAGGTCCATGATGCCGATGAGCATGCCTTCTGTTCCCGCATACTGTGCGCCGAGCTCGGCGAGATCGCCTGTGAGATCAAGGTCGCTGAGCCGCACGGTGAATTTCTGCTCGCGCCAGACCTGCTTTGCTGAGCGTATCCGCGCCATGATAGGATCGCGGAAGAAGTCGCCGATCTTGCTGCGGAGCACGGCATCCGCCTGCTTTTCCGTGAGCCGTCCGGCAGCTTTGAGCCGTGTGGTTTCAGCGGAAAGATCCGCCTGCGCCTTTCCGAAATCGGCATATTGCAGGAAGGTATGTACCGCTGTGCCGCGTTCAGCGCCGGAGAGCCCGCGCCGTTCGCGTACAAAAAGCGGTCTGCGGAGCGGCGCCGAGAAATCCTCATGATGCGAGAGCTCCGAGACGCCGTATTTCGCCGTGAGCCCCGAGAGCGGGTTCTGATACTGCCAGCTGCATGCCGCCTGCAAGGTTTCAAGCAGCGCGGGATCGGCAGCAGGTGCAGCAGTTTCTTCCGCTGTGTCTGTGTTCTCATCGCTGTCTGTCTCTGCTTCCTCTGTTTCTGCCGCTTGGATACAGAGCGGCAGGAACGGCTGCTTCGGGTCGCTGTCAGTTTCCGCCTCAAAGATGCGCCGCAGCGCCTCGCAGGAAGGATTCCGGATCAGCGCCATCAGGATCCAGTCGGACATGCGCCCTGCGGCTGAGGTCAGGAGATCGGTCTGCCCGCCGAAGATCGACTGCTCAAATGCAAATTCCTTCGCATTTTTCAGCATTGTGCTGTCTGTGACAAGCGGCAGGATCAGATGCTCTCTTGCGCGTGTCAGGGCAACATAGAGCAGGCGCATCTCCTCGCTCAGTGCCTCGCGCTTGGAGCGTGCGGCAATCGTCATCCACGGGAGCGTTTTTGACTGCGAGAGCGACGCGGAATCATAGAGCCGGAAGCCGATGCCGACATCTGCATGACGGCGGCAGATCTTTGCCTCCTCCTTTGCGGAGAAACGGGTGTTGAGCCCCGCGACAATGACAAACGGCGCTTCCAGCCCCTTTGAGCCGTGGATCGTCTTCAGCGAGACTGCGTTGACTGATGCCGCCGGGATGCTGCCGCCGGCGAGCTTGCCTTTCCGTTCGATCACATTGTCGAGTGAGCGGAGCAGCGCAGAGAGTCCGCCGCCGACATTTTCCTCGTAGCTGTGTGCATAGCTGACCAGCGCACGGAGATTCGCCTTCTTCTGCCCGCCGCTGTCACGCATCTGCATCATGCCGAGAAAATCGGTTTCACGGTAGATGCGCCGGATGAGCTGTTCGGGAGTGTCCATTGCGGAGCAGAGCCGCATCTCCTCCATGAAGCTGAGAAATGCCGCACATTTTTCACGCAGGGTATTCTCAGAATTTTCGTCTGCGCAGAGCTTCTGCATCGCACGGAACAGCGAAGCGCTTCTGTCGTAAACGCGCACGGCAGTGACATCATCGAGCGAGAAGCCGAACATCGGCGAGAGCATAGCAGAAGCGACGGAGACCTCCAGCAGGGGATTGTCGATTGCGCGGAGCAGCTCCAGCAGCAGCGTGATCTCAGGTGCGTTCAGGCAGTTGTCATCGCCGATCGCGCTGACGGGAATGCCGAGCTTCTTGAGCGCATCGGCATATTCTTTCATATGCGTCGAGGTGCGGAGCAGCAGCAGAAAATCCTTCGGCGCACACGGCACCATGCTGCCGTCCTTCGCCTTGACAGGCGTGCGGTGTTCGAGGTGCCATGCGATGCGGGCTGCAACCGCAGCGGGTTCATCGCCGTCCTCCGGGAGCACCGTCAGTTCGACGGGTCTGCCGCCCTCGATCTTCGGGTATTCCGCGCCCTGTACGAGCTTCTGCGAATCGTCATATTTCACCTCGCCGACCCGCTCTGTCATGAGCTGCGTGAACACATGGTTGATGAATGCAATGACCTCTGCGCCGCTGCGGAAATTGCAGTTGAGGTCGATGCGGGTATTTTCCGTGAGGGCAGGGGACCGATATGCGGCTCCTTCCTGCATCGCACGGTAGAAATTGCCGGGATTTGCGTTCAGAAAGCGATAGATGCACTGCTTGCTGTCGCCGACCACAAAGAGGTCATCGCCGTACTGTTCCTCTGTGCCGCCGCGGGAGAGCATGCGGAAGATCATTTCCTTGAGGTTATCCGCATCCTGGAATTCGTCGATCATCAGGCAGGTGTACTGCTGCGAGAGGGTTTCCGCGAGCGGCGTTTTGACGATGCTGCCGTCGGGCTGTTTCTCCGCGAGCAGTCTGAGCGCCAGCACGAGCGCATCGGAAAAGCTGAGGGCATTGCGCGTCTGCTTTTCGATGTCGAGCAGCTCCGTGAACCGCCGGATGTATTTTCCGCAGATCCGCAGAATGACTGCATGGCGCCTGAGATCTTCGTCTGCGAATTGCAGTGCCTCTGCCCAGTGGATCAGTGCGCCTGCGCGTTTTTTATCGGTGAGCATGGATTTTGCGCGGTCGCGCAGCGTCTTGACGGTGTTTTTGATTTCGTCCGGCTGCTTATCCTGACGGAGCGTTGCGAATTTCACGGTGCGGAGCTTTTCTGCTGCCTCCGAAAAACGATGCTCCTTCACGAGCGCACAGAGCGTATCAATGAACGCGATCTCATCCAGCAGGATGCCGCGTGCCGTCATCACGGTCTTGATCGCAGGATCGGCCTGCTGATTCCATGCGAGTGCATATTCATAATACCCGCGTGCATGTATGAGCCGTTCGGTGATCTCCTCCGCGGCGGCATCTGCCGCTTTGCCGTTTTCACAGGCTTCTGCGGCTTCGTCCGGGAGGGTTTCGCCGAAGGGCGTCAGCACGGTCATCTCATAGAGCGAGAGCAGCACATCTTCGAGCGGGGCGTCATCCGCAGTGCAGAAGGCTTCGATCAGCGTCTGCTGTTCCGTGCGGATCTCCGCATCTTCTTCCGCTGCACGGCTCACCTCGTCGAGCGCTGCCGACATGACCGACTGCTTCAGCGCGTCTTCCTCCGCGGGCTCCATCACACGGAATCCCGAGGAAATATGCAGGGATGCCGCCTGTGCCCGCAGCAGGTTGATGCAGAAGCTATGGATTGTCGAGACCTGCATGCTCGGGAGCAGCATGAGCTGCCGGCGGAGCCACTGATTCCCGGGATCTGCCGCCGCACGCTTTGTCAGTGCAACACTGAGCCGCTGCCGCACCTCTGCCGCAGCATCGTTCGTGAAGGTCGCAATGACCATGTTCTCTGCCTTGCAGCCGGTTTCCTCATCCTCCAGCAGCCGGATGATGCGTTCGACGAGCACTGCGGTTTTTCCGCTGCCCGCCGCCGCACTGACGACCAGTGACGCGCCCCGCGCCGTGATCGCCGCCTCCTGCATTTCAGTCCACTGCGGCATGTTCCGTCACCTCGCTTTCGGGATCGTTCTCCTGCGGTTCGCCGTCCATGATGCGGCGCATTTCGGCTGCGGCCTCCTCCTGCTTCATCGGCAGGTGCATATGTGCCGTATGGTCCGGATCAATGCCGCAGAGCCCGTGATATTTGCAGTAATCGCAGGTGTTGTCGTAAAATTTCTTGCTTGGTTCGAGCTTTTTCATCGGGTGCGGTGCGACCTCGCCCGCCAGATAGCTTTCTGCACATGCCGCGACCAGTCCCTCGGCATAGCTGCGGAGATTCCTGAGCTGAACGGGCGTGAACACAGAGGAATCCTTCGAGAGCGAAAGTGCCTCTGCCTCTGGGTCTGCGCCCTTTGCAAGCGCTGCGGGAATATAGACACCCGCGAGCGTCTGCTCCATTTTCGTGAGAATCCCGCGGTCGCAGAGCACCGTACCGTGCATGCGGAAATATTTGTTGATATGATCTGCCAGCGAATCGGGATCACTGCGGCTGTGATCGTAGCCCGGCGCACCCGCCGGCATATAGAGCACGCCCGCCGGTTCCGCATCCGGGTAATAGGTATTGTCGTCGAGCAGCGCAAAGAGATACAGCAGCATTTGCAGATTCAGCCCGTAGTAGATATCCGCGAGATCAAACTGCTTCTGCCCCGTTTTATAATCCACAATGCGCAGGTATTGCTTCCCGTCCTGTTCGCAGACATCGACGCGGTCGATCTTGCCGCGCAGATAGAGCGTGACGCCGTTTGAAAGCGTGAGGGTATAGGGCGCTGTGCCTGTTTCTCCTTCTACCCTGCCGATCACAAGCTCGCACTGATCGGGCATGAATTCCGACTGCCGCAGCTCCGCCTGCGTGTGCTGCAAGAGCCGGAGCATGCGGTTTGTCATGCGGCGATAGTTCATCAGGAAGCGCGGGGGTCTTCCTGCGGCACCGCCCAGCTCCTCGCGCAGAAAAACCTCTGCCGTGCGGTCGGCATGTGCCCGCAGGTCTGCGTCCGTCATCGCAAGGAATTCATCGCGGGTGTGCTCCTTGAACAGCCGCTCCATGCAGCTGTGGACAAGATTGCCGACAGAGAGCGCGTTGAGATTCTTCTTTTCGCGGACATAGAGCCGCAGTCCGTTTGCGCAGAAGCCCATGAACGGGCATTTGACTGCGTTCTCAATATGTGTCGCCGACATGCGCAGCTCTCTGCCTGTGAGCTTCTGCATGAGTCCGCGGTCAGTGACGCGCAGTGCCCCGGGATCGGACTGCCGTCTCAGGCGTTCAAGCCTTGATTTCTCTGAAGGGATCGCAGCGAGCATCGTCCGGACGGTTTCGCGCTCGGTCGGCGTGACCGTATAATCCTGCACGAAGCTGTAATACGCCGCTGCAACTGTTGAGACAAAGAATTCAGTGCCGAGACGGTCTGCCTGCTGTGAGACGGTCTTCGGCAGCAGCGTGCGCACATCCTCCAGCAGCGCAGAGGGGAGCAGCTGTTTGCCGCTTTCGTCTGCGAGCGCATAGCAGAGATAGAGCCTGTGCGACGGCGCAGAAAGTGTCTTGTAAACGATCAGGCGTTCATCGGCGCAGAGATCGCGCACGGAGCGGGAGAGCTCAATGCCCTGTGCGCTGAGTGCGAGGCGCTCATTCTCCGAGAAGAAGCCCGTTTCCGCAATCTCCGCAGGGAAATGCCCTTCATTCACGCCGAGCACGAATATAACCTTCGGCCTGTCATAGCGTGCAGCAGCAGCGCTCTGCACCGTGACGGCATCCAGTGTCTGCGGCGGAACGGGGATCTGGTTTGCGCGGAGCACCGCCGTCAGGAGATCGGCAAGCTGCGGCGCCGTGACGGGTGTCTGTTCGAGCGCCTCGTGCATCGCGTCCAGCAGCTCTGTAAAGCGGTTCCAGAGACGGTGGAGCGCTCTTGCACCTGTCACATCGCCCTGATCCTTCATATGCTCCGCCAGCCCGCCGACACGCATCGGGATGCCCATTTCCTCGATACAGCGATAGAGCGCCCCGCAGAGTTCTGCGCCGTTCTGCG
Organism: Oscillospiraceae bacterium; assembly: GCA_016291435.1. GTDB lineage: Bacteria > Bacillota > Clostridia > Oscillospirales > Ruminococcaceae > Firm-04. The sequence continues at coordinate 18,364 of JAEEXH010000025.1, read as the reverse complement.
CTTTTTCCGCGCGTTTTTGCAGCGTGATCAGCGGGGGAATGAGCTTTTGCCGGATCTTCTCGCAAAAGCCGTTCGGATCGGTCTCCTCCGCAAAGGGCTTCTCCCATTGCTCGCCTTCGATATCCCATGTATATGCGTAGTTTTCCAGTGCAGCAGCCTCCTGCGGATGCAGCGGGGAGAGCTGTGTTTTCAGCAGCACGAGCAGATCCTCCGTGCGGATGCGCTTTGCGAGTGCCAGCAGCGAGAGCGGCAGCTTCATGACTGCCGTATGCAGCACGCTGCGTCTGAGATCCATGAAGCAGGGGATCTCATAGCGCTCGAATGCCGCCTCCAGCAGCGCACCGTAGCTTGCCAGATCGTGCATCACGACCATGATTTCGCCGCTCTGCACATCGCCCTCCATGAGCAGCTGCCGGATCTGTGCGGCGCAGTATTCCGCTTCAAGCGTCATATCCCGCGCCTCCGTGATCGTCACGGCAGATGCGTCTTCATACGCGGGGAGCGCACCGGTGTAGAGATGGCGGCTGAGATGCGCAAGCGAGGGCGCTGCATAGCGATACTGCGTCTCGCAGAGATCGCTGACGACCGGCACGGCAAGCGCTGCTGCCATGCGGCGCAGTCTGCGTGCGGTGTCATTGACGGCATCAAAGCGCGAGAAGTCGGGCTGATCGGGATTCTCCGTGCGCAGCGCGATCCAGACCTCCTCCGCATCGCGCAGAAGAACCTCCAGCATCGTGTACTCATCGCCGGTGAATGATTCAAATTCATCGAGAAAGACAACACATCCCCTCAGATACCCGGTGCCTTCTGCGGCAGCAGCGGCTGTTGTCAGATCACAGAGCGTGTCACGCAGCCCGTGCGCCTTGAGCTCATCGAGATATTCCGCATAGATGCGCGCAATATCGAATACCTTGTCAGAGAGGACGCCCTCCGTCGCAGCTGAGACATCCGCGAGCTGTTCCGGCGTGCTGCCCGACTGCATGAGCTCGGTGAGCTGTGCCTGCATCTCCGGGAGAAATGCAGGACGCTCCGCCTGCTTTCCGTAGTAGCGCAGGGCATTGGCAGAGGAGAGCCGCCCGAGAATGCGGTGCAGCACGACCGTCTTCACGACATCGTCTGCGGCATCACGCGGGTCTGCGGCGATCTCAGAGAGAATTTCTGCTGTGAGACTGCGGAAGCTCCCTGTGCGGATCTGATTGAACCGTGCGGCGCCGAGCATCGAGTAGAGCCGGTTGTCATAGGTAAACGCAAACTGCTCCGGCACGAGGGTATAGACCGTTTTGCCGGATGCGGCGGCATCGCGGATCTGCGTGCCGAGCGCGGTCGATTTTCCCGTGCCCGCGCCGCCGAGGATCATATGCAGCATATGAATTCACATCCTTTTGTATTTTGTGATGTATGCAGATAATCTGCTTCTATCATATCATAAATTATTTGGATTGTAAAGAGTTTTTGTGTCCGACATGTATTCATGCGCAGAATTCTGCGCATCCTCTGCGCAGCGCTGTTTCATATATTCCATATCGATGCGCATGTTACCAAAAACAGCAAAATGTTGCACAAAAATCCCTGTTTTGTTTCTATGCTCTTGCATTTTCCTGCGATTTATGGTATGATATTAGAGTATACCCCCATCATACCATAATAAGGAGGCTGAACATCATGCCCGAACAGCAGCGCTTTACCGTCACATTGAAGCAGATCATCGACGAATTCAAGCTCGAAGTGCTCTATGTCCCCTGTGACCCGGAGACCATCCTCATCAGCGAGAATGATATTACCCGCCCGGGGCTCCAGCTCATGGGCTTTTATGAGTATTTCAATCCCGAGCGTCTTCAGATCATCGGCAAGATGGAGTTTGCCTATCTTTCGACGATCGACGAGCAGGAGCGCGTGCAGCATCTGACTGCGCTCTTCGCCCAGCATATCAAGGGTCTCTGCCTGAGCCGCGGTCTGCCCTGCTTTGCCGAGATGCTTTCGCTCGCACAGCAGTATCAGGTGCCGCTGCTCCGCACGCCGGAATCGACCTCGCATTTCACCTCCGCTTTGCTCTCCTTCCTGAATCTCCATCTTGCACCGCGTGTCACGCGCCACGGCGTTCTCATTGAGATCTACGGCGAGGGCATCTTCATCACCGGCGAGAGCGGCGTCGGCAAGAGTGAGTGCGCGATCGAGCTGGTCAAGCGCGGACACCGCCTTGTTGCAGACGATGCCGTTGAGATCCGCAAGGTCTCCAACACACAGCTTGTCGGTACATCCCCTGAAAATATCCGCCACTTCCTTGAGCTCCGCGGCATCGGTATCATCAATGTCCGCCGCCTGTTCGGTATGGGCGCTGTCAAAATGCAGCAGGAGATCGACATGATCATCGAGCTTGAGCCGTGGGATTCCAGCAAAACCTACGACCGCATGGGCGTTGATGAGCAGTATGCCAACATTCTCGGCGTCAAGGTGCCGTCCATGACGATCCCTGTGAAGCCGGGCAGAAATACGGCTGTCATCATGGAGGTCGCCGCAATGAACAGCCGCCAGAAGAAGATGGGTTACAACGCGACCCGTGAGCTGCTCCAGCGTCTCGGATATGAGGACATGGAGGGCACGGAGACTGTCAAGGATTTTGACGCATTCTGATTGAAAGGAGATTCCCATGCAGGATCTCAGAACTCTCGCCGCACTGTGCAAAGACTGCGGTGCGGCATTTGCGGCAGATGTGCCGCTTGCGCAATATACAACCTTCCGGATCGGCGGGCCTTGCGCCGCGATGGTCGAGCTGCCGGATACCGAAGCCGCGCAGAAGATCATCGGCTATCTCTCGCAGGAGGGCATCCCGCACCGGCTGATCGGAAAGGGGAGCAATCTCCTTGTCCCCGATGAGGGCTACAACGGCGTGGTGCTGCGCCTGACAGGTTCGCTGGCGGATGCTCCGCGCATGGAAGGCGAAAAACTCATCTGCGGCGCCGGTACGCCTTTGAAAACGCTCTGTCTTTCGGCGCTGCGTGCCTCGCTCACAGGGCTTGAATTTGCATACGGCATCCCGGGCTCCGTCGGCGGCGCGGTCTTCATGAATGCCGGTGCTTATGACGGCGAAATCTCCGGCGTTGTGACCGCTGTGACATGTCTCGATGAGACCGGCACGCTCCGCACGCTGCCGAAGGAGGCGCTCGGCTTCCGTTACCGGTACAGCATTTTCATGGATCGCCCGTGGCATATCCTCTCGGCGGAGTTTCAGCTCAGAGCCGGAGACCCCGAAGCGATTCAAAGCCGCATGCGCGAGCTTCTGCACCGCCGTCAGGAGAAGCAGCCGCTCGAATGTCCGAGCGCCGGAAGCACATTCAAGCGCCCGAAGGTCGGCTATGCTTCTGCCCTGATTGACGAGTGCGGCCTGAAGGGCTACCGCGTCGGTGACGCACAGGTCAGCACGAAGCATGCGGGCTTTGTTGTCAACCGCGGCTGCGCGACCTTCGCCGATGTGATGGCAGTCTGCCGCCATGTGCAGAATACCGTCATGGCGCAGAAGGGGATCAAGCTGGAGATGGAGCCGGAGATACTCAATGCCTGAACAGAACCGCACGAACAATCGAAAAAACCGCATCCTTGCAGCGATCTATCTCTCTCTGATGATGGTGCTGCTCGGTATGAGCGATGCAATGCGCGGGGTCTTCCTGCCGGTCATGCGTGAGACATATGCGCTCTCGCAGGCGCAGGGCTCCGCGATCATCATGCTGAGTTATCTCGGCAATCTGATTTTCCTGACGGTCGGCGGCATGCTGATCGGGAAATGGACGCGGAAGAAATTTCTCTGCGTCATGTCATGCTTCTGGATGGCAGCGCTGACGGCATATGCGTTCACAAAATCGGTGATTGTCATATATGCCGGCATGATCTTCAGCCTCGGCGCCTCGACGATGCTCTCCACGAGCGTCAACCTGACAACACCGCTGCTCTTTCTGAGCCCGACGCTCTTTGTCAATCTGTTCAATTTTGCACAGGGCGTCGGTATTTTCATCTCTCAGAATGTCGGCGGGCGCTTCTCCGGGAAATATTCCGCCTGGCAGCATATGAATCTGATTGTGCTGGCAGGTGCGGCGGGCTGCCTGCTGCTGCTCCTCCTCGGGCTTTACATTCCGGATGTTGTACCGGCAGAAAAACAGGATTCTCAGAAAAAAACGGGCAATCCGCTGAAAGCAGTTTTTTCGCATCCGGCGGCAAAATATCTGCTGATGATCACCGGGCTTTACTGCATCGCGGAGCACGGGCTGCAAAACTGGCTTGTGACCTACGGCAGTGATTATCTCGGCTACACACGCGAGCAGTCGGCGAAGTTCCTGTCATATTTCTTTCTGGGGCTCACCGTCGGCAGACTGATCCTCGCACCGATTGTGCAGAAGCTCGGCATCATGAAGAGCCTGCTCGGTGCCGTGACGGTCGGCGGCGTGCTTTACATCAGCGGCATTCTGCTCGGACGCGGCGGCATCGGGCTTGTTTGTGCATCGGGCACGATGTTCTCGATCCTCTGGCCGATGACGGTGCTGCTGATCGGCTCCTATTACGCGCCGGAGCATAAAGGCGCGGCAACAAGCTGGATCACCGGGCTTGCGAATTTATTTGACATTGTATTCAATGCGTGCTTCGGCGCGCTGGCACAGTCTGTCGGCTTCGGCAAGGCAATCCTTGTGCTGCCCGCGGCAATGCTGCTGTATATGGTATTCATGTATCTGCTGCGGTTCCGCGTGAAGCTGCCGGAGTACGGCGACTGAGGGAAACACAGAAGAAAAGGAATGATCAAAACATGATGGAACTGATTCTTGTCACGGGCATGGCGGGTGCAGGCAAAAGCTGTGCGCTCAATGCGCTGGAGGATATCGGCTATTATGCCGTCGATAATCTCCCGCTGCCGATGCTGCATGACTTCATTACGCTGTGCCTCGGCAAGGGCGGGCGCTATCTGCGTGCGGCTGTTGTCATTGACATCCGCTCCTGTCACCGCTACACCGAGCTGACAGAGACTTACAGCTCGCTGAAAAAGGAAATGCACAATGAGGTGCGCTTCAAGATGCTCTGCATGGAAGCCTCCGAAAATGTGCTGATCACGCGCTTCCGCACCGGCAGACGGTCACACCCGCTTGCTGCACGCCGCTTTGAGGGCGATGTGAATGCCGCGATCCGCTATGAGCAGACGCATCTGGAGCCGCTGCGCGCTTCCGCCGATCTGCTGCTGGATTCCTCGCTGACCTCGACCTCCCAGCTCAAGGATCAGATCAAGAATCTTTTTATGCCGCACATCACCGATGCCATGCCGATTCAGGTCATGAGTTTCGGCTTCAAATACGGCGCACCGCTTGAAGCCGACCTTGTGTTCGATATGCGCTGCCTGCCGAATCCGTACTATGTCCCGGAGCTGCGCGACCACACCGGGCAGGAAAAGTGCGTGCAGGATTATGTCATGGATTCCGATGATTCGCGGGAGTATTTCAAGCGTGTGACTGAGATGCTGAAATTCCTGATTCCGCTGTATATCCATGAGGGCAGAACACAGCTTGTCGTCGGCTTCGGCTGCACGGGCGGGCAGCACCGTTCCGTGACCTTTGCGGAGCTTGTTTCCGATGCACTGCGCGATGCCGATATGCAGATCATCACACATCACCGGGATATCAAGAAGAACCGCAGCGGCGCGTGAAACCGAAGGAAGCTGAAAGAGGGGAGGCGTTGCGAGGATGGCATCCTTCTCAAACGATACCAAGACCGAGATCTGTAATGCCGTGAAGTCGCCCGAGGATCGCCGTGCGTTTCTCACAGGCGTGCTGATGGCAGTGCGGCGGTTTTCATCGGCAGAGCTTGCAATGCAAACGGAATGTGAGGCATTCGCGGTGCTGTTTCCGAAGCTGCTGAAGGCAGCCGGTCTGCCGCCGAATGTGCTGGATACAGAATACCGTCAGCGCACAGGCAAGCTGCCGCTCTGGTGCTATACGCTGGAGGGAAAGCAGGAGATCGCTGTGTTGTGTGAGACATTGCAGGTGTCGCCGCAGAGACGCGCAGAGACGCTTCGCCGGGCGCTGTCACCGCGGGAACAGATGCTCCTCTCCGCGGGTGTATTCGTCATGTGCGGGAGCATCACCGATCCCGAGCGCGAGTATCACATGGAGCTGGCGCTCCCGGATGCCGTGTTCGGTGTAGCGCTTCAGGAGATGCTCGCAGCGCTTGAGACGCCGATCCCGTTCAAGACGACCGTCCGCAAGAATGAGCTGCTGCTTTATCTCAAGCAGAATGAGCAGATCTGTGATGCGCTGGTGTATTTCGGCGCACAGAATGCCGCCATCGAGATGATCAATGTGCAGGTGAAAAAGGATATCCGCAGCCAGACGAACCGCCGCATGAACTGCGACCTTGCGAATATCGACAAGGCAGTTGCGGCGGGGGCACAGCAGGTCGCGGAGATCGAGCATATCGCCGCGACAGTCGGGCTGGAATCGCTGCCCGAGCCGCTCAGACAGATCGCCTATGCGCGGCTGGAGGAGCCGGAGGCAAGTCTCCGCGAGCTCGGCGCGATGCTGAACCCGCCGATTTCGCGCTCCGGCGTGCATCACCGTCTGCAAAAGATTTCTGAGATTGCCGCGAAAATACCGTAAAAACAAGATGCGCACTGTCCGAAACTCCGGGCAGTGCGCATTTCTGATACTGCAAAAATAAGAGGGGCTCATGTTTCAAGCCCCTCCTTATTTTGTATTCAGTTGTAATGCGGTTGATTCCTTTACAGCCTTTATTCACGCCGAACCGCACGGCGATATGAGAAGCGCCCGTTTCCGCAGTCTTTCACTGCGCCCCTTGGAGCACTTGCAGGAACGCCGGGAGCACAACCCCCGTTCCCTCAGGAGTAAAGTCGGTTCTCATTTGCGATCGGCTGTATGGAGTGAAACCCAGCGCCCGCTGATCCTGCCCTTTCTCTTCGAGCAGAGTCCTGCGCTACTTCGGCAGGTTCCGCCTGCCGGATGCACATGCTTTGTTCTGCGACTCACACATGACCGTTTCGGCGCTGCCCCGTCGGGCGGCGGGCTTCTGTGTCAGCTTCCGTCAAGGAATTGCAGTGCATGTCCGACTGAATGAACTGGAAGTCGGGAGCGCGGGCTGCGATAATTTACACAGAAAGCACTTTGTGTGAGCCAATGCCGACCGCAGAGATCTTCTCTGCCGTATCCATCGGTCCCAGCACCTTTCCGGATCTGTATTTGCGGCATACTCCAACGCTTTCGCGCTCACGAACCCTGTATCCGACAAGGCAGGAGCTCCGCATGATCCTTACGTGAAACAGCTCCGAAAGCACCTATTTGTCAGCCGCAGCATTTTTCTTGCTGTCTTATGTTCTGCCCTCAGGTGTCTTTCCTGTTCCATGGTTACATTATACCATAACTTTTCCGGTTTGTCAAGCATTTTTGGAATATTTATGTGAATTTTCTGTGAACAATTTGGAGATATTTTATGAATATGTGTCAGGTATCACCCGATTGCCTTGGATTTCCATTTCCCGGAGCGATACCGCAGCAGCCCGACGATCGCCGTTGCACACCAGGTAATGCAGGTTGTGTACCAGATGCCGTGCCAGCCGACGGAAGCAATGGGCGTCAGCAGCAGTGCAAACCCGATGCGGCTGATGACCTCTGCCGCACCGTTCATCATTGCATAGACCGTGTCGCCGGCACCGTTTAAGAAGCCGCGTGTCGTGTAGATGATGCTGAGCGGGATATAGCAGCAGGCATTGACCCGCAGCCCCCATGTGCCGATGCGCACGGATTCCTCGCGGGAAATGAAGCAGAGCAGCGCCGCTCTGCCGAAGAGCCAGAAGGCGGCAGCGATCACAAGCCCGATCAGTGCGCCGATCATGAGACCCGTGCGCAGACCGCGCCGCACGCGGTCCTCCTTGCCTGCGCCGGTGTTCTGTCCGGTGAAGGTCGCGAGCGCGGCATTCAGGGAGGAGAACGGCTGATGTACGAACATCTCCACGCGCAGCGTCGCGGTATATGCCGCCATGACCGCCTCGCCGAAGCCGTTGGTCACTCTTTGCAGCGCGACCATCGAAACGGAGATCATGCCGTTCTGCACTGCAATCGGGACACCCGTGACAATGCACTGCCGCATCATCTGCGTGTCCGTGCGGAGATCGGCGCGTGTGAGATGCAGCTCTTTCATTTTGCGGAAGGCATAGACCGTGCAGCCGACCGCAGAGCATGCCTGCGCGATGACTGTCGCTGCCGCCGCACCCTGCACGCCGAAGTGAAATACAAGGATAAAGAGCAGATCGAGCGCGATGTTGAGCCCGCAGGAGACCCCGAGGAACACCAGCGGTGTTCGTGCATCTCCGAGCGCACGCATCACGGAATTGATCCAGTTATAGAAGGCAACGGCGATTGTGCCGCCGCACGCGATCTTCATGTAGGAAGCCGCCATGGGAAGCAGCGCATCGGGGGTATTGAGCAGGCGCAGCACGGGCTCTGTCAGCGGCACAGAAATAACGCTGATGACGATGCCGAAGAGCAGTGTCACCAGCGCGGAGTTCCAGACGGCGGATCGCATGCGTTCGAGGAAGCCGGCGCCGTAGAGCTGTGCAATGATAATGCCTGCACCGATGCCGAGACCGATGCAGAGCGTCGAGAAAAGATAGGTGATCGAGCCTGTTGCGCCGACGGCAGCGAGCGCGTCATCGCCGAGCACCTTGCCGACGATCGCGGTATCCGTTGCCGTGTAGACCTGCTGGAGCAGATTGCCTGCCAGCAGCGGCAGTGCAAAGCGGATGAGCAGCCCTGCCTCGCTGCCCTGCGTCATGTCAAGTGCGGCAGCCATACGGTCAGCCCTCGAGGCGAAGCAGTTTGTTTGCTTCCATCAGCCGGAGAAAGTTTAGACGTATCTCATCGCGGTGCTCCGGTTTCACCAAGTAGTACATATAAGTTTCGATGACATTGAGCAGATTGGTCGAGCGTCCCTCGATCTTGAAATTCTGAAAGCCCATCGGAATATACTTCTCATAAATATCCTCCGGCGACACATGTGTCGCGTGCTGCGTAATATCGTAGATGCTCTTTTCCGTGTGCGGACATTCAAAATCCTCCGAGAACCGGAATCCGCGGGATGTGCCGTTCTTTTTCAGATGCTCGCTGAAGGCGATCTGCAATCTGCCGAGATAATTGTAATGCTTGCCGCGGCGCGGACATGCGGGCGGGCAGAGCGGATTGCAGAGGATTTCAATGCGCTCCTTGTGCGGGAGCTTTTCGAGCAGCTCAAACTGATTGTTGAAATTGTAATCGAGCACAACGCAGGCGTAGTCCTTTTCAAGCTCTTCGCAGAGCTTGTCGTAATCGCGGATCTGCTTGCAGGTCGAGGAAACAATGCGATAGTTCGGATACTTCCTGCGGATGTATTTTTCAAGCTCCGGCGAGACAAGAATCACGGCATTGAGCCTGTCCGCACGGTCTGCGAGCTTTAAGCAGCGGTTGCAGTGTGCGTCATCGAGATGCGCTTTGCCGATCAGGGGATTTGTGAAGGTATAGCGCAGGGAAATGCCCTTCCCGTTGATCTCGCCGATGATATAGCGCATATCCGCCTCGCCGATCCCGCCGCCGACAACGCGCCCGCCGTTCCACATGGAGGACGGGAATTCACCGTAGATTGAGCCGATATCGGTCTCCGGGCGGAAGGCTTCGGGGTGCTTCTCCATCATCATAATCAGGAGCTGATTGACATGAAAGGTCTGGACGATGCCGGGAATATGAAAATGTGCAGGCATATGTCATTCTCCTCTTCTTTTTGCTTCTTTGCGGATATGGCGGATATAGGCAAAGGTCTTGTCCTCGCCCTGCTCCGCAAGCATTTTCAGCAGGATTTCAAGCTGCTTTGCCGTGACCGGGTGAATCGGGCGGTCATGCTGCATGCCGAAATAGAAATAATCGAGCGGATCGCTGTCCTTGTAGTGTTTGCCGCGGTAGATCTTGCTTGCAGCAACGCGGTCGCAGAACATCTCAATCAGATACCTTGTCGGCATCTGCACCGGTTCATAGCATTTGGTCGCGGGATTGATGTCGTTCCAGTATTCAAAATGATGGCGGTTTCTGCCCTTGTGGTGCATCCATGCGCCGGAATAGCCGTATTTTTCGCGCTCTGCCTCATTCGGGCTGCGGTTGCCCTGCCAGTAGAGTGCCCCGGGGATGAATTCAGCGGGAGAGAATTTCGAGAGATCGTGCAGCAGCCCCTGCACCGGGATCCCTGCGCGGATGCAGTGACGCAGCACCAGATGCCGGTGCCGCAGGATCGTGCGGAGATGAGCAATGGGATGCATAAGCGGCAGCTCCTTTCACTTTTCATGCTGCCTCTATTATATCATATAAACCGGAAAAAGGCAATGGGAACGGCAAAAATAAGCGGAATCTTCCGCGCTTATGCACATGCGCGGTTTGTCTGAAACATTCGGGAACTGTAAAATAAATGCTGATAATTAATAAGAATACATGAAATATTAAAGATTTCGTTTTTGTTTACAATTTGTTCATAATATTATCACAATAGTTTCACTCTCACCCTCTATAATTAACAATAAGTGATCTCATCCGTTCAGACGGTTCAATAAACTATATACGATTAAAAAAAGGAGGAATTTACATGGATACGAAAGGTATCAGCAAACTGGATCTCAAGCGCCGCAACAGGCGGCAAATTCTGCTCGCAATCCGCAATGCAGGCATGCTCGCCCGCGTGGATATTGCAGCGCAGCTTTCTCTCACCCGTGCTGCCGTTACGATCATCACGAATCAGATGATCGCGCAGGGCATTCTTGAGGATATGAATACACCGGCGCCTGCGCTGGATATGCCGCGCAAGAAGGGCAGACGCAAGACCATGATCCGCATCAATCCGAATTATAAATTTGTGCTCGGTGCCGTGGTCGATGAGGATTTCGTCAGTGTCGGTCTCTCGAACCTCGCCGATGATGTGCTCGGCAAGTCGAAAATGGCAATTACCGCAGAGACCGCTCAGAAGGAGATCATCAGCTTTATCGTGAAAAGCTGCCGTGATATGATCCGTAAGGCATCGCTCAAGCCGGATCAGGTGCTCGGTCTCGGTATCGGCATCGTGCAGGACCGCTGGGAGAATCTCGGCGTGGAGATCACAGAAAAGGGCGCTGTGCTGTTTGATTCTGTTCAGGAGCAGGTCAGCCGCGAGCTCGGGATGCCCGTGTTCTGCGGCAATGCAGTCGGGCTCTATGCAGTTGCCAATACGGACTTCACCGATCAGCGCCATCGCTGCCAGCTTCTGCTTTATTCCGGCTCCGGCTATCAGACCGCTGTCGTGCGCGACGGTGAGCTGGTCGGCGGCATCGCGACTGATTCCGCTTCTGTTGACCGCATCATCCTGACCGCGGGCGGCAGAAAGACTCCGGGCTACCCGGACGGCTCCGTGCACGCAGAGATCTCTGCGTCCGCGCTCGAGGAGCAGGCAAGGGAAGCACTCGGCAGAGATGTCACGATCGAGGAAATGTGCAGTGCATATATCAAGGAGGATCCCGAGGCAGTGCGTATTACGAATGAAGCGCTGGACAAACTCGCTGTCTTGATTTATAACCTCTGCGCCTGCCACCGCGCCAGCCGCGTGGTCTTTCACAGCTACCTGATCACCAAGCCTGCGATGAAGCGGCTTCAGCAGCTCGTTTCCGATATCTGCGGCGAACGGCAGGAGATCAAACTGGAGCGGAGCAAGGTCGAGGGCGACAAGAGCTTTCTTGCCGGCAGTCAGCTTGCAATGGCGAGACTGTTCTATGATCTCGGCGGTATGAGCCCGAGCGCTGACGCAAATGCAGAATAACCGCAAATCCAAAGCTGCCGCAGTGCATGATGCTGCGGCAGCTTGCTGTTTTTCCGTGCCTTGACTTTTTTCTGTATGGGTGCTATAATGTAGGGGATCGGCAATGCCGAAACATGTCGTAAGGACGGTGTGCAAATGTTTGAAAAGATGATGCACAGCATCGGTGCATCCGATACCTATATCCTGGTCGCCGCAGTGATCGTGCTGACGGCGTTCGTGCTGGTGATCGTCTTCTGCCGGATGCTCACGCGCATGCTGGAGGAAAGCAAGCGGAAATACAATGCCCCGGGCGCACAGATGCCGTATCGCTTCCTCAATATGCTCTATGAGATCTTTCTCACCGGCATCACGATCTTCCCGCTGCTCGGTCTTTTCGGGACCGTGCGTGCCCTGCTGGGGCTCGATCTCACGGATGATCTTGCAGGCGCACAGCAGCATTTCTTTGACGCGCTGACCTCAACTGCATGGGGTATTGTGTTTGCGGTGATCTTCAAATGCGCCAATGCGTTTATCTCCTCGTGGGTTGAGCAGACGCTTGAGGATACCGCAGAGATGATCGAGCGCACAAGCCCCGGCGGAAAGCGTGAGCGTATATGAAACGGCGCAGACGCAGACGGGATGTGATCCTCGATTTCACCTCGCTGCTTGATGTCACGCTGATCATTCTGTTTTACTTTATCCTGTTCAGCCGGATGGATGTGCAGAAGGCGCAGGAGCAGGCGAATGATGCGATCACGCAGGCGGAGGAGGTATCCGTCAGCGCAGAGGAGAAGCGCGCTGAGGCGGAGCGCATGCAGTCGGATGCAGAAGCGCTTGCGGCAGAGGCACAGAAGCAGCTCGATGCCCTGAAAGCGCATGATGCGCAGGAGGCTGCCAATCTGGAAGCGCTGCTTGCCTACGGCGAGGGCGGTGCCGTGAAGATGCGGCTGACTGTCAGCGGGAGCCGATGGCGCTGTACCGTGCGGCTCGGCGGCGAAGAGATCGCGGTGCTTGAAAACGGCGCAGACAATGCGCTCATTCTGATCAAGGCGCTCAGAGACGCAGAGCTTTCTCCCGGGGATACGCTGCTCTGTGAGCTGCTCTATCCAGCGGATGATCCCGGGTCGCGTGCGGCATATCTCGGCGTGTCGGAGTGCATGGGCGATGTAAAGCAGGTTTACCCGAATTTATACATATCTGAAACAGACTTATCTGAATGAGGTGGAAACATGAGTGAAGGAAAGAAAAAAGGAAAGACCGGCGCGAAGGTCGCGGGTGGCATCGGTGCAGTCGGCGTGCTCGGCGCATGTGCCTATCTTCTGACGCACTGCGGCGCGGGCTTCGGCTTCGGCGGCGGCGGGAACGGTGACGGCAGCTCGCAGGGCAGCGGCGCCGGAGATACCACAACTTCCGTGTCTGCGGAAGCGACCGCGGGCGCAGAGACCACTGCGGACATAACCGCGGAGACTGTCCTCACGGCGGAGAGCACGACGGCTGTTGTCAGGACCGTTTCTGTTACGGTCAGCGGCAGCGATTATCTCTACGAAAACAAGAGCATTTCGCTTGATGACCTGCTCACATCGCTGAAATCGCTCGAAGCGGGCACGGTTGTCCGCATCACAGATGACAACGCATCGCTGAACGCCTACAATGCGCTGACAGACGCGCTTAAAGAGGCGAATATTTCCTACACTGAGCCGGCGGCTTCCTGAAAGCAAAAAAAATGCCCCGCATCCGCGGTGCCAAAGCCTCATAAGGGGGAGAGGAAATACGGCAGATCTGCATTTACATGCGCGGGTAATGGGCACCCTCTCTGCCATGTCTCTATTATACCCCCAAACGGCAAAAAAGTGTATGACATATTTTACTTTCTTCATGACGAAATCTCTCATCATGCGATGCGATGTGCCGCCGAAGCGGCAGCCCCGCGCTTAAATCATGCGCGGGTGTCTGCTGTGTCGGCGGCATTGTTTTGCTCTGCGGGCAGCGAGAAGATGATGCGCAGCCTCGGCGCACGGAACTCTGATTCGAGCCTGCCGCCCATCTGTTCGGTGAGTGTGCGGGCGATGGAAAGCCCGAGCCCCGTGGAATTGCGCGCCTGCTCGACAGTATAGAAGCGGTCGAAGAGCCGCTCTGCCTGGAGTGCCGTCAGGCGCGATGCGGTGTTCTCGAAAATGACCGTACCCGCGCTGTCCATAGAAACGGAAAAGTCGCCGTCAGAGTATTTGACGGCGTTCATTAAGAGATTCGAGAAAATGCGGCTCAGGGCGGCGCGGTCGGCACGCCGCATCACGCGGGTCTCGGGAATGGAGATCTCCGGCGTGATGCCGTGCGCGTCGAATTCCGCAAAGAGCCCCATGATGCTTTCCTCCAGCACGGCGTTCACGGCGATCTCCTCTGCGGGTTCTGCGGGATCATGCGAAAGGATGACGGAATAGCTGAACAGCTCCTCCGTGAGCTGCTTCATCATTGCAGCGCGGTTTTCGATGATCCCGAGATACTGCCTTGTCTCCGCGCTGAGCCCGCTGTCCCGCATGAGATCGAGGTAGCCGCAGATTGCGGTCAGGGGCGTGCGCAGATCGTGGGAGATATTCGTGATGGCTTCTTTCAGTTCGCGGTCGCCCTGCGTGTAGCGGTGATGCGCCTGCCGGAGGACCCGCAGCGCCGCGTTGATGCTCTGCGCGAGACGGCAGAGATCGCGGTCGTGCGAGGCGGTGTAGATCAGCGTATTCGTATCGAGCGTGACCTTCTCGGTGAAGCTGTCGGCGAGCTGCCGGAGGGATGTCTTCAGCAGAACATATTTCGCCGCGAGCACAAGGATCACAGCAGTGAGCAGGGCGTAGAGCATGCGGGAGCCTCCTGATTCTATTTCTTTCGGACATTTTTCTGATAGAGGGATGCTTCAAAGCAGTCATTTCAGATCCTTCTTGCGGAATGCCATACAGGCGAAGATCGGCACAAAAGCGATCACGACAAGCTGCGGAGGAATATCCGTTGCCGCAGTGTTCAGTGCTTCACGGCGTTCACGCTCCCACTGCTGCTTATATCCGTCGGGGCCGCCGCCGAAATACGCATAGCGGTTGAAGAATTCAGTGAAATGCTCCAGCGAGGAATATGTGTTGCAGTGATTGAGCCAGATGAGCGTGCCGCGCGTGACAGAGGGGAGGTCGATATAATCAAGCCGCTCAACCTCCCGCTGCTTTTCGCCTTCTTCGGTGAAGTAATATTCCGTGATGTAGCGTGTTTCGGGGTCACTGCGCCGGAGTATCTCCTCCTGCACATCGCTCAGCGCAGCCATTGCGCCCATCACAAGCAGAACGCCCACCACGGCGGCGATCCGGCTGCCCGTAACAAAATCAAGCGACACGGTCAGTGCGGTGAACACAAGATACACGCAGAGCAGCAAAAAGTAAATGCGGATCTGTTCTCCGGCGGTCATTCCTCTGCGGTATTCGCCCGTCGCGAGGAAGAAGGGGGTCGCGCTGAGCACATAGCAGATCACGGAGATCAGCATGGAGCCGACCGTTTCCGCAAAGAAAACATGCACCTTTGTGTGCCCGACCGCGAGCTTGTTGCGGATGGTGCCGTCCTGAAACTCCCGCCCGACGGAAAGCGCCGTGAGCAGAGAGCAGAGCACCAGAATGATGATAAACCACATGGAATCGAAATGGAGCTGTGTCCCCGCGATCGAGGTCAGCACGGCAAGGCATCCGAGCACCGCCGAGCCGATCATCGCGAGCTGACAGAAGCTGTCGTTCAGATAACGGATCATTGCAGCACGCATCAGACTGCGCATAATCGCACCTCCTTTATTTCAGATCACGCAGGCGGAAGCTGAACGCACCTGCGCCGAGCAGCAGCACGATCAGCCCGCACTGCATGAGAATTTCAATCATCAGAAAATCGGTGTCTTCCTTCTGGCGCCGCTCGCGTTCCGCCCAGTAGCGCTGCCATGAAGCCTCCTCCATGTCTTCGGCTGTGAGCCTGCGCATGAGTTCGCGCCCCTGATACTCCGTATACATGACAGCTTCCATCAGCGTATAGCCGGGATTCAGCGCACCGAGCGTGCGGTAAAAATGCCGCCTGCCATCGGGCAGATAAAACGGATTCGGCTCCTCATATTCCTTCGTGACAAGGGTACAGTTTCCTTCTTCGTCATACACATTTTCATCGACATAGGCCGTATTCGTTTTCGCGAAACTGACAGAGAGCAGCCCGTGCTGTGTGATGCCGCCGAAATACAGTCCGAAGAGCACGCCGCCTGTGATGATGACCGCAGCCGTGCGCTGTGCCGCAAGGCAGGTGATCAGCACCGTGAGGATGCCGACTGCCGGATACAGCAGGTAAAACATGACAAACAGCTTCGGCTCCGTGCCTTCCGGGAGCTGTGCAAAGCCCTTTTGCGCAAAGCAGAGAAGCGGCACGGTAGTGAGCAGATAGCAGAAGGACATGAACGCTGCCGCCGTGACGGATTCCGAGAGGAAGATCTGCGGCTTTGAACTGCCCGTGATGATCTTGTTGCGGACGGTGTGATCGGAAAATTCCCGCCCGACCGTCAGCACAACGACCATTGCCCCGAGTGCCAGAGGCAGCAGAAATGACAGAACATTCAGCGAGAGAATCAGCGTGCCGTCGTACTCTGTGTATACGGTCTGCCTGGCAAGCAGAATCTCCGCGAGCAGAATAAAAGCCGCAATGCCCCATGTGAGCGGGCTTTTCAGATAGCGCATGCAGGATGAACGCAGCAGATTCCGCATAATCGCACCTCCTTTATTTCAGATCGCGCAGACGGAAGCAGCAGGCACCTGCGCCGAGCAGCAGCGCGATCAGCCCGCACTGCATAAGTATTTCAATCGTCAGATAATCGGTGTCTTCCTTCTGGCGCCGGTCGATTTCCGCCCAGTAGCGCTGCCATGAAGCCTCCTCCATGTTTTCGGCTGTGAGCCTGCGCATGAGTTCGCGGCCCTGATACGCCGTATACATGACGCCTTCCACAAGCGTATATCCGGGATTCAGGCTGCCGAGCGTGCGGTAAAGATGCCGCGTGCTGTCCGGCAGATACAGCGGATTCGGCTCCTCTTTCTCAACATCGGTGACTCCGCCGTTCCCCGCTTCATCGGATACATATTTCGTTTCATATGTTATAGTTGTTTTCTCATAGCTATTGAAAATTCGCTTGTGCAGCACAAATCCCCCGAGATACATCCCGAAAAGCACAGCGCCTGAGACAATGACCGCAGCGGTGCGCTGTGCGGTCAGGCAGGTGATGAGCACCGTGATGATGCCCGCCGCGGGAAACAGCAGGACAAAGATCACAAACAGCAGCGGTATGCTCTCCTCCGGGAGCAGCGCAAAACCCTTGTGCGCCAGCGCAAACACCGGCACGGTGACAAGCAGAGCATAGAACGACATGACCGCCGCAGCCGTGACGGATTCCGAGAGATAGATCTGCGGCTTTGTGCTGCCGGTGATGATCTTGTTGCGGACGGTGTGATCCGCGAATTCCCGCCCGACCGTCAGCACCACGACGATCGCGCCGAGCGCCGCGGGGAACAGAAATGCCACATCGTCCAGTATGAGATCATGTAAGCCGTCGCTTCCCTCAATCACACTCTGTATTCCATAGAGAAAGCCTGCGATCAGAGTAATGCCCGCAACGATCCATGTGAGCGGGCTTTTCAGATAGCGCACGAACGATGCACGGATCAGATTACGCACGGCTCTCACCTCCGACCAGGGAGATGAAGAAGCTCTCAAGGCTTTCGTCCCGCTCCTCGATCGAAATGACGCGGCATCCTTCCTTGCCGAGCGCCGCTGCAAGATCGGAGAAGACCGGCTTTGCAAAGACATCGACGGTCTTGTCGTCGAGCACCTTGTATTCCAGCTCCATGCCGTCCAGCACACGCGCCGCCGCCTGTGTGTCGGTGACGGTCATGCGCACGCATTTGCGGCAGGCAGCTTCGAGCTCCTCAGCGCTCAGCTCCTTGACAATGCGCCCCTGATCTATGAAGCCGTAGTGCGTCGCGAGCTTTGCCAGCTCATCGAGAATATGGCTGGAAATGAGCACCGTGATCTCCTTCTCGCGGTTGAGCTTCAGGATGAGCTCACGGATCTCAATGATGCCCTGCGGGTCAAGACCGTTGATCGGCTCATCGAGAATGAGAAAATCGGGGCTGCCGCAGAGCGCGACCGCAATGCCGAGGCGCTGCCGCATGCCGAGCGAGAAGTTCTTTGCGCGCTTGCTGCCGGTGTCGCTGAGCCCGACAAGTGCCAGCAGCTCGTCGATGCCGTCAAAGCTCGGTAGACCCAGAATGCGGTACTGCTGCTTGAGGTTTTCCTTCGCCGTCATATTGAGATAGATGGACGGCGTTTCGACAATGGCGCCGAGCCTGCGCCGTGCCTTTGAGATGCCGAGCTCTGTGTTCTTTGTGCCGTAGAGCGTGAAGCTGCCCGCGCTCACGGATTGCAATCCGCAGATCACGCGGATCAGCGTGGTCTTGCCGGCTCCGTTTCTGCCGACAAAGCCGTAGATCGCGCCCTTCGG
>JAEEXH010000105.1 GCA_016291435.1 Oscillospiraceae bacterium | reverse complement strand
GCTCTGCCGAGATAAACGACTGAACTATAAAATAGGATTGCAGCGGTGCAAACGCTGTCTTTGCCACAGCAAGCGGTGAAGCAAATGTATCGAATGTTCAGATAAGCACAACGGGAAATTCGTCAAGAGGTGTCTATGCGACATACGAGGGCGTTATCAATGCCGACCACGTTGACATCACAACAAGCGGCGCGCACTGCGCTCCGATAGCGACTGACAGGGGCGGCGGATATGTGACCGTAACAAATTCCAAAGTTCAGTGTTCGGGCGATGGAAGCCCCTGCATTTACTCAACAGGCGAGATCAAGGTGGAAAACGTAGTAGGCACAGCAACAGGCGCTCAGGCGGCAGTCATCGAGGGTAAGAACTCTATCACCATGACCGACTGCGACTTCACGGTAAGCGGCGGAAACAACGGCGTGATGCTCTATCAGAGTATGTCCGGAGATGCGGCTGATAAGGACGCAACTGCAAGCACATCCACCCTCACCATGAGCGGAACGACTATCCGAAACAACACTGACGGAGCAATGTTCTACATTACGAATACCACCTCGGTCGTTGAACTCAACGGCGGCAACACGCTGGAGTCTGCAAACGGACAGCTCGTTAATGCGGCAACAGGTCGCTGGGGCAGCGACGGCTCGAACGGTGGAAACCTCTCGCTGAACATCATGGGCGACAGCATCTCCGACAGCGTAACAGCCGATGACATAAGCTCGGTAGCTGTCAACGTTCTTGACGGCGGTGAGTTCACAGGCGAGACTTCGGGTGAGGTAATGGTAGGATAAACAAATTACAGATATAAAACCCAAATACAAAGCGGCACCTGACAGGATCACTTTCCTGTCAGGTACCGCTGTTGTTAAGCCTTATCTTATTATTTGATAGTTTAATAGATGCTTAAAGCAGCCGACTTGAGTGCCGACTGCTTTTCTTGTTATTATTATGCTGTTTCAAACAGTTTCTTAAAATTCTTTTTGTAGAACGAAGTCAGCCGTCTATTGCAAACGCCCTCAATTCACACTCCATATACTCAGCCCGTTCAGAAGTCGGCAAATCCGCAGTTTCTCTGTCAGCCTTATCCAGTATCACCTGCATATCATCGACAGAAAGCAGGTTCACAGCGGTACAGTAAAGCACCTGTCTTTTTCCGTCATCATATTTCTCAAGCAGTCTGTTCAAGAGTCCGACTTTTTTCTGCTGTTCGGCACGGTAGGCATCTATCCCGATCTCTTTTGCTCTGAGCATATCCTTTCGTTGATTACGGTGCAGAACAAGCGTATCATAGCTGTCAAAGCCGTCATAATGTTTGCAGGGGTATTCATCACATTCAAAGCAATACTGCAAATTACCGTGCTTTACACTGCACGGTGCCATTGGACAGACCGCCGCACAAAAGCTGTCCTTGAAACAGCCGTTGCAGTTGCCTTGCAGACGGTATCCGCATAGTCCGCAGTTGAGTCCGCAGAGAGAAAAAAGTTCATCCGTTCTTTCAAAGTTTTCTATACTCATAGCGACCTCTTATTCTGACGTATGGCGGCGAGTCTGTCCATGTCACCGTGTTCTATCTCATGCTCCAACGCTCTTATGATACTGTCCTTTCTCTTTAGGAAATCCGGACCGGACAGATGTATGCCGGAGGTATGATGAGTATTGAAATAGCAATCACAGGTCAGATGCTCCACGAAAACTTTTAGCTCGATGAGCATTTCCTTTTCGGACAGCGGTGTGAACTCCCCCCTCTGTGCTTCTTCCAAAAGCGGAGTGCCGGGAAATAAAGTCAGACCGCCCGTGCCGACAAGCATTGGCTTGCACTGGCTGAAAAGCTCCGCCGAGTGAATGGCGTGTTCCAAGCTGTGTTCCTTTCCGGCAACACCATTTAGGAAACAAAGCCAGAAGTCGATCCCTGCTTCCGTCAGCTTTGCACACTGTTCGGTAATATCTGCGGCACTGCATTTCTTATTGATACGTTCAAGTGTCCAGTCATCACCGCTTTCCGAGCCGAGGGATATTTCACGAAGTCCCATATCCTTCAGGCTTTTTAGCTGTTCCACCGTCTTGTTTTTTATATCTGTCACTCTTGTGCAAGCATAGATATACTCCATTTTCGGCAGATAGCGGTTTATCATTTCAAGTATCGGTGCGAGCTTGTCATAGGTCATAGCAAGCGGATTGGCACTCAATAACTGTATCGTCCTTGCGTTCGGTACAATAGAAGCTATCTCCTGCAAGTCCTGTTCGATCCACTCCATAGGCTGCATTTTGAACGGCACATCACGGTACATGGTACAGAACTTGCACTTGTTATGTGTGCAGCCCTGCGTTATTTGAAGCAACGGAAATGTCTCCCAATAGGGGTTGCGGTAAACTGTTCCTGTAAAGTGCATATGATCGTCTCCTTTTTATGATTCTTTCATTTGCCAAGGCTCTCTGACCATTTTTTTGCCTGCTTCAAAGGCTTTCTTGCGTTCCCTCGGGAATACCTTTTCGTGCCGCTCGTCCTTTGCCTGTGTATCAAACATCGTCCAGCCGAAGCGGCTGTAATCCTTTACCTGCTTGGTATTTCCAACTATCATCAGCTTTGTATTTCCTACAAAGGTATCAAGTGTCTGCTGATAGCCCTTGAGCATTTTCTTATAGCCGATAGGAAGATAAAATGCTTCATCAGCATTGCTTGTCATGATAAGAAGCACTGGTATCTTCCTGTCATTGTAGCTTTGCGGTGATTTTTTATAGGTCAGCGACTGAAAAATAAGCCGTTCATACAATGCACGGAAGCCTGCCGACACATCACCGAGATAATTCGGCGTTCCGATGATAAGAGCGTCTGCATTCCGTATCGCTTCAAGTACAGGTGCAAGACCGTCTTTGCAAACGCATTTGCCCTCATTCGGGGACAGCTTACAGGCAAAACAGGAAATACAGCCTGTGAATTTATCCAGTTTATATAAATCAAAAAGCTGTACCTCTGCCCCCTGTGCCTGCGCTCCCTTTGCAGCCTCCTGCACAAGTGTTGAGGTATTCCATCCCGTTCGGGGGCTTGCATTGATTGCAACTATTTTCATGCTATCCCTCCTTAAAGCTCTGTCACAAAATCCTCAATAGGGTTTCGCTTGTAGTGCCAACCGTTGGCTTTTGCCTTGTCATTCGGGTATCCGAGTCCGAGCATCATCACGGGTATCATATATTCAGGCAGACCGTACACATCGGCAACAGTCTTTGAGTCAAATCCCCTTATCCAGATGGTGTGGATTCCAAGCTCCTCGGCTTCATACATCATCGTTGTGGCGGCGATAGAAGCGTCCTGTTCGCCGGAGTTGTAGTCCTGATAGTATCGGTCAGAGGGATTTCTCCAAACGGTGCGAAGATCATAGCAGACCAGTATCATCAGCGGTACATTGTAGTGAAAGTGTGTGACAGTTTTCAGCTTACGCAGTCCGTCCTCGCTCCTGATCAGATAAAAATGCTGAGGCTGGTAGTTGCAGGCGGTCGGAGCAACTCTGCCTGCTTCAAGTATCTTATCGAGCTTTTCCTGTTCGATCGGTCTTTGGTCAAAATAACGCTCCGAATAGCGGTTTTTGGCAAGTTCCAGAAAATCCATACTTATCCCTCCTCAACCGGTCTTGCAAGCTCATTAACAATATCCTCACAGCTTTCTATGCTCTTAATCAGGCTTGTGACATTTGCAACGGTGTTCACGCCTGCATCCGGATCACCCTTGAGCATACCATAGAAAAAGCTGCCCGACGGCGGATTCAGGTCGCCGTGCTTGTTTGCTTCAAGTCCTTCAATGCCGTGCTTATGGGGAGTTGTTCTCCAACGGGCATTGCCGTCCATCTGCGTGAATACGATATAATCATCGGGGTGAGTTGCCATAATATCAGCCTTTGTTGCATCGGCAGCTCTGCACTCCTTTGAGAGAATGAAACGTGTGCCGACGAATACGCCCTCTGCGCCCACCACCTTTGCGGCGAGTGACATTTTCTCGTTAACGATACCGCCTGCCGCAAGCACGGGGATATTCACATACTCCGACAGCAGAGCCGTCACCGCAGTTGTTCCCGATGTGAGCGACGGCATACAGCCGCCCTCATCACAGCCTGTTGCAACGATGATGTCTGCTCCTGCCTTTTCAGCTTCTATCGCACCACGGACAGTAGGATTCATCTCACGGACGATCAGTGTGAAGCCGTCAGCCTTCCAAGCTCTGAACTCATCTGGAGCGATCGCACCTGCAACAACAAGCACCTTCACATTTTCCTCTTTCAGCATTTCGATGATAGCCTTGCTGAACCCATAGGGATCAATGACGGACGGAAAAACATTCACACCGAAGGGCTTATCGGTCAGTTCTCTGGTCTTGCGGACTGCAAGACGCATATCCTCCACAGTTTCCTCCAGTCCACGCTTGATCTCCTCCGAACCTGCGCTTGTGCCGAGAACGCCAAGTCCTCCTGCGTTTGATACCGCTGCCGCAAGCTCCGGAGAGGTGATCCAAGCCATAGGCGCCTGAATGACTGGCTTTGTAATTCCTAAAATTTCACATACTCTGTTCATGAGATCATTTCCTTTCTTGCAGGCTTATCGCCTTTGTTACTCTTATTTTACCCGAAAGGCTTGACTTTTTCAATATACAGAATTATAATTATGATAGAAAGCCTTACAATTTTTCAATTCTGTAAGAAAAGAGCGTGATAATTATGGCAGAGAGAACTAAGATATGGATAGCCGACAAAATGAAAGAGCTTATGAAGACCAAGCCTCTTGACAAGATCAGAGTGACAGAAATATGCCGTGTCGCAGAGATTGAGCGCCCCACATTCTACTACCATTTCAAGGATAAGTACGACCTTGTGGCGTGGATATTCCTCAGCGATGCCTACGATACCGATGTTATCTCCGCAGAGTCTGCAGCGCAGGCTATGGCAAAAATGCGTCAGGAGTTCATCTTCTACAAGCGAGCCTATGACGATACCTCGCAAAATCCTTTGTGGGAGTATATGCTGGAATACTTCGTCAAGCGATATGAACAGGTCGTAAAAGAAAAGCTGAATACCGATGTTCTCGATACTCAGCTTAAATACTCTATTCGATTGTATTGCTACGGCTGCGTTGGCATGACAAGGGAGTGGCTGCTGAATGATAACACGACCTCTGCGGAGACGGTTGTTCAGATGATGTTTGAGAGTATGCCTGAAAATATGAGAAATATATACTTCACTTGAATCATCAAAGCGCTGGTCTTTGTAGTTTTTCCAAATCATCTTGAACAATCTCCCCGGATATGCTATAATAGTAGGGAAACCAAATTCGATTTAGTAGTAAGACACATACGCCTTAGTAGTCAAACGGTAGTAATCGCTCTATTACTATTTGCGATAAGTGCGGACACTCCGCAAAATCCTTAGTAGTAAAACACCCCGATTTCTACTACGATTTTACTACTAACGACGACAGAGATATGCGTATTTATGCGGAGTTTTGCCGATTTCGCCCCATTCTGTCAAAATGGGTGTAAGAAAAATGAACCTCGCAAAAGTCCGCATAACACGGCAAAATACGGCATTTCAGGAGGAAAAAATAGCATGATTCGTGTGATGTTTGTTTGCCACGGCAACATCTGCCGTTCGCCGATGGCTGAAATGATCATGAAGGAGCTGGTGCGGCGCGCGGGGCTCAGCGACCGCTTTGTGATCGCCTCCGCGGGCACCAGCGACGAGGAGATTTGCGGCGGTATCGGCAATCCGATCTACCCCTCGGCACAGCGCGTGCTCAAAAAGAACGGCATCCTCTTCACCGAGCACCGCGCCGTACAGCTGACGCGCGCGGACTACGCGAAATACGACCTGTTCATCGGCATGGACCGCGCCAACCTATACAACATGGACTGGATGCTCGGCGGCGACCCGCTCGGCAAGATCCACCCGCTGCTCCGGTTTGCGGGGCGGCATGAGGACGTCTCCGACCCGTGGTTCACCGAGCGCTTCGACGAAGCCTTTGCCGATATCATGGAGGGCTGCACCGCCCTTCTGCAATATCTGATCAAAAAGGAGGGCTTGCAGTGATCTGCCCGATCTGCAAAAATCTGTTTACGCTCTCGCAGCATTCCGCCGCCGTGACCGGTACTCCGGCGGAGCTGCAGACTGCACAGAATCTCGCCGACACCCTGCGCGCGCATTCCGCCGAATGCATCGGCATGGCGGCAAACATGATCGGCGTCAATCAGCGCATCATTGCGGCGGGGCTCGGCAGCGCACCGATTGTCATGCTCAACCCCGTCATCACCGAAAAATCCGGTGCATTCGACACCGCGGAGGGCTGCCTCTCGCTGACCGGCACGCGCCCGGTCAAGCGATACAGGAACATCACCGTGCAATGGCAGGACACCGCCATGCAGCCGCATGAACGGTCTTTCTCCGGGCTGCTCGCGCAGGTGATCCAGCATGAATGCGACCACCTCGACGGCATTCTCATCTGAAGGAGGTTTCTATGAAAGTATTCAATCTGCACGGCTATCAAGGGTCGGCGCAAAACGCCGCCTGCACCGCGTGGCAGTCGCTTGGCTGCACAGTCGTTTCTCCGGCGCTCGACTATGACGCAGAGCAGCCCGCCGCACTGCTCGACCGTATGGAAGCGGAGATCGCGGCGCAGCAGCCCGACCTGATCTGCGGCACCAGTCTCGGCGGATTTTTCGCCGCCGTGCTCGCCGCGCGCACGGGTCTGCCGGTGTATCTGGTCAACCCGTGCATGCTGCCGTTTCTGCATCTGCCGCGGCTGGGCTTTGCGGGTCCGATCGCGCCCTTTGTGCCGCTCTTCGGCGAGCTGGCGGCGCTTGACCCCGACCGGGTGCGGGTCATTGTCGGCGGCAGCGACGAGCTGATCGACACGCACGATTTCACCGCGCATTTCGTCGGGCAAAACCGCGTGACCGTGATTCCCGGGGGCAAGCATTCGGGCGCTACGCTGCCGCTCGCGGAATTCTTCGCGCAGGCGATGGACAACTGAGCCCGCATGACCTGAGAAAAAATGGACAGACTGACAGTCAGATACAACGCGCTGACCGCCGGGGAATTCATCGCGCTGTGGGAATCGGTGTGGGGCGACGGTCCGACGCCGGAGCAGACAGCGCGCGCAATGGCTTCGACGCTGTTCCGCGTTTCCGTTTACGACGGCGGACGGGCGGTCGCGATGGCGCGGATGATCGGCGATCTGGGGCTCTGCTGCTACATCAAGGACGTCGTTGTCCGACCGGAGTATCAGGGGCGGGGCATCGGGCGGATGCTGGTGCAGGAGCTGCTGCGGTATATCCGTGAAAACGCCGTGCTGGGCACGCGGGTATCGGTCGAGCTCGCGGCGCTGCCGGAGAAGGTGCCGTTCTATGAAAAGCTCGGGTTCTCCGCAAACGAAGCACAGCGCCTCCGGTTGATGCTCGAGGTGCCGTAAGGGCTGCACATCGGACAAAAAGCCGCACAGTCATCGGACAAAGCCGTCCGGTGCGCTGTGCGGCTGACATTATTTCGTGCGGCAGGGAATGCGCTGCATCTGCGGCGGCGCGGGCTTATGCCTGCCCTGCAGCGCTCCGCGCCTGCTCTCTTTGGATATGGGTCTCCAGATCTGCCAGTCTGGTCGGGATCGGGATATGGCTCTCCCGGTCCGTCAGCCGCAGCGCCAGCGCGCAGGCAGTGTCCAGCGTGACGTAGTTGCCGACGGAGATAAAGATCGGCTTGACATCCCTGTGCGTGCGCAGCGCTCTGCCGTAGACCTCGCCGCCGATCACGATATCTGTGCAGCTGCCCGCTTCGTTCTCCGGCTCGGTGTAGTCGGTCTGATGATCGACACGGAAATAGGTCTTTGCGATGCCGACCGTCGGCTTATGCAGATAAAAGCTCGCATGGGTCGCGATCCCCATGTGCCGCGGGTGCAGATAGCCGTTGCCGTCAAATACGATAATATCCGGGCTTGCGCTGAGCAGCTCCGCCGTTTTCAGAATGAGCGGCAGCTCCCGGAACGCAAGGAATCCGGGCATATACGGCACCTCGATCTTTCCGCTGCAGTGCTGCTTCTCAACGACCGCATGCGTTTCTGCATCGATCACGACGATGCAGCAGACCGCATACTCTTCATCGCCCTGATTCCAGTACGCAAGGTCCACGCCCGCGACCAGCTTTACGCTGTTCAGGTCGAATCGGTCGACCTGCTCGATCCGGTCGCACAGTTCGTTCTGCTGTTTCAGGAATGCTTCCTGCATCGCTGCTGTATCCATCATCATTCACTCCTTGTGTGATTTGTCTCATCATGCCTG
>JAEEXH010000024.1 GCA_016291435.1 Oscillospiraceae bacterium | reverse complement strand
CTCGTCAATCATGCCGATGCGCGCTTCGTTCTCCGGGTCAAACTTCTCGTGAATTGCGTTCTTGATGGGGGAGAGTCTTGCCTCGCGGACATTCTTGTCGTTGGTGTCGAGTGCAAACTCCACATCCTTGCGTGCGAATGCAGCGATCGCGTCAAAGAGATCGTGATCGACCTCCTGAGACTCAAAGGTGAACTTCGGCTTGCCGATCTCCTTCTGAATGTCAGAGATGAATGCGACGAGCTTCTTGATCTCCTCATGTGCCTTGAGGATGCACTCGAGCATCAGATCCTCAGGGACCTCATTTGCGCCTGCCTCGATCATGACGATCTTCTCGGCAGTTGCAGCGACGGTCAGCTTCAGATCAGACTTTGCTCTCTGCTCCTTGTCCGGCATGAGAATAATCTCGCCGTCGACGAGACCGACCTCGCAGCCGCCGATCGGACCGTTCCACGGAATATCGGAAATGGAGATTGCGACAGAGGTGCCGATCATGCCGCAGATCTCGGGCATGCAGTCCTGATCGACTGCGAGCACGGTCATGACGACCGCGACATCATTGCGCATGTCCTTCGGGAACAGCGGTCTGATCGGGCGGTCAACGCAGCGGGAGGTGAGGATCGCGTGCTCAGAGGGCTTGCCCTCGCGCTTCATGAAGCTGCCGGGGATTCTGCCGACGGAGTAGAGTCTCTCCTCGTAGTCCACGGAGAGCGGGAAGAAGTCCACGCCCTCGCGCGGCTTCTCGCTTGCGGTGACATTCGCCATGACAACGGTGTCGCCGTAGCGCACCCAGCAGGAGCCGCTCGAGAGCTCACAGGTCTTGCCTGTTTCGATGGTCAGCTCTCTTCCGGCGAAGGTCGTTTTGAAGATCTTGTGATTGTCGAACATTCTGGAATAGCCTCCTTTTTTCGTGTGTCTGCGATGCGGCGGCATTCCGCTCCCAAATCCAAAGGGTTTAGCATAAAATTCTGCCATGCCGTGCAGGAAAGGTGCAGAGCAGAATTTCATGCTAACATCCTTCGGAGACTGAAACGAAAGCGCCGTATGCAGCATGGTTCCTCTGGTACTTCTGGAAGATGCACAGAGAGGGAGCGAGTTGCCTGCTCCCTCCTGTTCTCTTCGGGGATGCTTACTTACGCAGACCGAGCTTCTCGATGGTCGCGCGGTAACGCTCGATATCCTTCTTCTTCAGGTATGCGAGCAGGTTACGGCGGCGGCCGACCATCTTGAGCAGACCGCGGTACGAATGATGATCGTGCTTGTGGGTCTTCAGGTGCGCATTCAGGTCGTTGATCCGACGGGTCAGGATCGCGATCTGGACCTCAGGGGAACCGGTGTCGCCCTCATGGGTCGCGTTCGCGAGAATGACCTCTGTCTTCTCCTCCTTACGAAGCATGTGATTCACCTCTTTCTTGAAATTTACCGATGAACTCAGGTATAGGCACGGTGAACATTCCCGCAGATCGAGCGCGGGCATAGACCCTATATCCGAGTAAACGGCGATTCTATTATACCATATATCGCGTGCAAACCTATGAACTCAGCATGAACATATTATGAACAAACTGTGAACGGCAGATTCCTTGCGTTTCCCTGCGCGATACGGTATAATACTACTATCATAATAGCACGGCACGCGGGGCAAAATATGAACAAATTGTAAATTCTGAATTTTTTTCAGAAGGGGTGTGATATTTTGCCCTTCTCAAACGTGTGTATAGTGAAGGAACTTCATACAAGGAGCTTCATTCCATGGAACAAGCGCAAATGGCAGAGATCTACGATCGGCTGCACGACGATGTCTACCGCGTCGCGCTGACATGCTGCCGGAATGTGCAGGACGCCGAGGATGTGACCCACGATGTGTTTCTGATACGCTTTCAGCGCGAAGAGCCGTTTCCGGACGCGGAGGCGGAAAAAGCCTGGATGCTGCGTGTCGCGATCAACCGAAGCAGAGATCTGTTCCGCAGGTTCCGGCGGCGGGATACCGTTTCGCTGGAGCAGGCAGGGGAGATCCCCGCGAAGACCGAAGCCGAGCTCGCGGTCTGGGAGGCTGTGAACGCACTGCCGGAGCAATACCGTGTGATCATCCACCTGTACTATTTCGAGGGGTATACCGTGCGGGAGATCGCAGAGATCACAGATGCGAGCGAGACGGCTGTGCAGACACGCCTCGCCCGTGCAAGGAAGCGTCTGCAAAAAATGCTGGGAGAAGAGTTTACGCCATGAAGAAGAATATGCAGGATTATAACCGGGTGCTCGGGCGTGTTCATATCAGCGGGCGGTGCCGCGAGGAGCTGCTGCGTGCTGCGGCAGCGGGCGAACAGCCGCGCGAATCCCGCCGCGTGATCATGCTTGACCGGGCGCTTCCGGCGCTGACCGGCGCTGCGGCTTGCCTGATTCTGCTCTCGTGCGGCGGAATTCTCCTGAGCGGGCTGCGGGAAAAGCGTCTGGAGATGCAGACAGCCTCCGAGGCGCAGACCACCGCAGAACACACACAGCATTCCGCTGAAACGAGCACCGTGCAGGCTGCCGAGGCGACCGGCACGGCTGACAGGGAGAAAGAGGGGATTGCCTATCAGACAACACTTTCCGAAGACGCTGACCGCGCTCCGCTGTTCGTCACAACAGCCGCGGCGGAAATCATAACCGCTGCCGCGGACACCGTCACCACAACAGGCGAAACGATTATCACAACCGTCGAACCGCAAGTTTCATTCATATCCTCCGCAACGATCTTACAAGACACAGCCGCAGCGACTTCGGGCAGTGAAGCGGCGGTCAGCACAGAAGAAACCACGCAGACAGAAACGGAAGCACCCGAAGCAGAACCCGAATACCGGATGATGATCCTGCCGAAGGATGTTGTTTCGGAGCTTGCGAAATTCGGGGAAACTATCACAAAAACGGAGTTCCTTGAAACCGTTTCCCGGATGACAGCGGGCGAGCCCTACCGTCTGGATGACAGCCTGGGTGTTGCTGAAGAATGGCTGGAGGTGATGTATGCCAATGATCTGATTTCTCGGACAGAAGTGCTTGACAGTATGCGTACAATCGCAGACGGGGGGCGGCTTTCCGATTCGTTCATTGACTATGCCGGCAGCCCGGAAGTACTTAAGACATGTATGGACTACTTGAAATACAAAGGAAATGACGTTGATCTTTCACTGGCATTATACTTTAGAACAGTTTACCCGACACTTGCGCTTCAAAGCAGTAATATAACATTTAGAATTGCAATTTTGATGTTGCAGCCGGATAGTGAAACAATTAGCGTTCACTATGTTGATCTTTTTACTGAGCGATAATATAATGTAACACCAGATCTTATATCTTACAAGGAGGTAATAGTTATGAAAAAGCTGAATGTACTGAAATCCGCAGTCAGTGCCCTGATCGCTTCCGTGATGCTCGGCACGGCAATGCTCCCGGCAGCAGCTTCTGATATCACAGATACTGCGCCGGATATGACCACTTTTATGAAGTCTGGTCAGATCTTTTATTTTGAAGAGACGGACAACAGATATTATCTCACCTTTGGCGTGAAGTCAGAGGAATTTCTTGCAATACAGGATGAGATTTTGAACTCGCCGGATTATGACCCCTTCGTCGATGATATAAACGAAGTGTGGAAGCAGGCTGTCAAAAATCTGAAAACTTACAGATTTGAGGACAGCGTACAGACCGCAGTATTCCGTTTTGTATCTGCGTGGGCAATGGGCTATTATACGGACGAGGAAAGAGACTCCTATATTCAGACGGTTGCAGAGGGCGGTACACTGCCCGAAGATGTTGTTCATCGTGTGCTCTCTGAAGAGTATGTATTGGATTTGGCGCACTTCGGTAGCCCGGATGGGGATAAAAATTATCCGCACAGTTGGGAAGAATTCTCAGAAGTTCTGCCAGCTACGCAGAAGCAGTATGGGAGCAGCGGAATTATGTTTCCAACGGTTGTCTATGAAAAAGAGGGCTCCACTGTCAATGTTTCTTACAATGACGCCGGTCTCTCTAATGAGGCGTGTTCTTCGCTTCTGACCTATGTGCTCTCCGGCTCCGGCGATATCAACGGCAACAGCGAAGCCGACCTCACCGATGCGGTGCTTCTGGCGCGCGCGATCGGCGGCACCTATGAGCTCTCCGCAGCATCCCGCCGCGAAGCCGACCTGAACGGCGACCTGAACGTTGACCAGAACGACCTCAATGCCCTGCTGCGTGTGCTCGCAGGCGCATGATGCAAACTGACTGTGTTCCATCCTTAGCATAAAAAATTGCGGGGCAGATCGGATCTGTCCCGCGCTTTTTTTGCTTATGGGCGGCGGCTCTCGCCGAAGTAGAAGACCGTCAGCAGCCCGGGGCCGCAGTGCGACCCGATGATCACGCCGAGCCCGGAGATCGCCACCTCCGCAACGGTCGGGTATTTCTCGAGAATGCGGTCTCTGAGCCACTCGGCATCTGCAAGGCAGTCCGCGTGATTGATGCGGATATGCTGACCGTCCGGCTCCTTCATGTCCCGCTCGATGCCGTCGAGCAGCGCCTGCAAAGCAGCTTTGCGCCCGCGCACCTTCTGCGCGACCTTGAGCTCACCGCTGTCCGGCACATAGAGCACCGGCTTGATGGAGAGCAGCCCGCCGATCAGCGCCGACGCATTGGAAACTCTGCCGCCGCGTTTCAGATAGCCAAGGTCATCGACGGTGAAGCGGTGCATGATGTGCAGCTTGTTCGCCTCGCCCCAGTCGATCACATCCTGAAAGGACATGCCGTCTTCCATCCGCCGCACCATCTCCGTGACGAGCAGTCCGAGCCCGCCCGAGATGCAGCGCGTGTCCATGAGGCACAGCACCTGATCGGGGAATTTCCGCTGCACGGATTCCGCCGCGGTGTGCGAGGAGCGGTAAGAGCTCGACATTTCCTTTGACATATCGAGGAAAATGACATTCTTGCCGGTCTCCATGAGCTTTGTGAAGAAATCGGCATAGGTCGCCGTGTTGATCATGGAGGTGGAATAGACCGTGCCCTTGCGCATGTCGGCATATGCCTTTGCGCGGGATTCCTCCTTGCAGTCATCCTCAAAGACATCTGTGCCGATGGCGTAGGTGTAGCGGATCACGGGGATATTGTGCTCTTTATAATAGGTATCCGGCAGATCTGCCGTTGAAGCACATGCGATGATGTAGTCAGCCATGGGAGATCATCCTCTTTCCGTATATTTTTTCTGTAGATATATTATACCATATTCAGCGGAAATTGTCAACAGATTTATGCGTATCGCGCTTCGATGAGCGGCGCATCCCAGTGAATGACGCCCCCGAGCGACTGCGCGGCGGCATCGGCATGCTCCCGCAGCGCCGCAAGATAGGTCTGCTCACGCTTTTTCGAGCGCCTGCCCTTGCCGGAGTAAAGCTCCCGCTCGGCGAAGGCGTCCCCGGAGATGCCGAAATCCCCGGCGTCTGCATGCGGGAAAAAGCTCACGCTCACGCTGTAACGGATCGTTCCCGCGTCCGATTCTGCCGTGAGCCGCACGGCGGCGCCTTTGCGCAGAGTGCCTGCGAATTCGCATTCTGCCGAGAAATACTGCAAATATATGTCGATCACTTTCATGCTGCACACTCCTTCCGTGACACTATTATAGCACACACTGCACAAAAACACAAGGCACAGGGGGCAAATTTCTTCCTGAAAACCGCTTGACAAATCCCGGAAAGCATGCTATAATAGCTTTGCTGCGTTAAAGCTTTATAACCTAAAAGCAGCAAAGCGTAAAAGTAATCACATCAGGAGGAAGTTTACATGTCAACCTCGCAGATCATTACGACAGTCGTCGTTGTGCTCTATGCCGTGCTGATGGTGGCAATCGGCATCATCACCTCGAAGCAGACAAAGAGCGTCAATGACTTCGTGTTCGCCGGCAACAAGATCGGTCCCTGGATGACCGCCTTCGGCTTCGGCACCGCCTATTTCTCCGCAGTCGTGTTCATCGGCTACGCGGGGCAGTTCGGCTGGGGCTACGGCATCTCCGCCGCATGGATCGGCATCGGCAATGCGATCATTGGCGCCACGCTCGCATGGGCGGTGCTCGGCAAGCGCACCCGCCAGATGACCAAGCATCTCGACGCAAAGACCATGCCCGATTTCTTCGAGAAGCGCTACGGCAGCCATGCGCTCAAGCTCGCATCCGCGGTTGTCGTGTTCCTCTTCATGATCCCGTATACCGCATCGGTCTACAACGGGCTTTCCCGTCTGTTTGCGATGGCATTTGAGCTGAAATCCGACAACGCCTATCAGTATGTCATGATCGCAATGGCAGTCCTGAGCGCGATTTATGTTGTGCTCGGCGGCTACTCCGCAACCGCAGTCAACGATTTCATTCAGGGCATCATCATGCTTGTCGGCATCGCAGCAGTCGTGATCTGCGTGCTGAACAATCAGGGCGGCTTCTCCGCAGCGGTTGATCAGCTCGCGTCCGTCAAGGATGAGAGCATCCCGCAGGGCTCGCTCTCGTGGGCGTTCGGTCCCGATCCGATCAATCTCTTCGGCGTCGTGATTCTCACCTCGCTCGGCACATGGGGTCTCCCGCAGATGGTGCACAAGTTCTATGCGATCCGCGATGAGAAGGACATTAAGCGCGGTCTGGTCATCTCGACCGTCTTCTGTCTGATCGTCTCCGGCGGCTGCTACCTGCTCGGCGGCTTCACCCGTCTTTTCAACACCACCGAAGCGGGCACGGGGCTTGGCAGCAATGTGATTCAGAAGCTCGCAAACGGCAAGCTCGAATTTGACGCGATGGTTCCGGCGATGCTGGAAACCGCGCTCCCGCCGCTGCTGATCGGTCTGGTCGTCGTGCTGGTGCTCAGCGCCTCGCTCTCGACGCTCTCCGCGCTGGTGCTGACCTCCTCGACTACAATGGCGCATGACCTCATCCGTCCTGCCTCGAAGGGCAAGCTCAACGACAAAAAGGAATTCACGGTCATGCGTGTGCTGATCCTTGTCTTCCTGCTGATCTCCGTTGTCATCGCGATGAATAAGAACGCCGCGATCACTACGCTGATGAGCTATAGCTGGGGTGCGCTCTCCGGCTCCTTCCTCGGACCGTTCCTCTGGGGTCTTTACAGCAAGAAGACCACGAAGGCGGCTGTCTGGGTGAGCTTCGCAATGGGCGTTCTGCTGACCGTCGGCCATATGTGCATCTTCACGTTCTTCCGCGAGAGCTGCGCGGGGATCGTGAGCTGGGCAGCGGGTCTTCCGCTGAATCTGGCATCCCCGATCAATGCGGGTGCGGTGCTGATGCTCCTCTCGCTGATCGTCACGCCGCTGGTCTCCGCGTTCACGGGCAAGTGCGACGAGAAGACCGTCGAAAACGCTTTCTCCGCATATCAGAAATAAGATCGCCTGCCGCGCATCGGAACCGGACCGGTGCGCGGCAGTTTCGTTTTCAGATTGGATTTATTCCGCAACCTTGCATTCCGGCGGAAAGTGTGATATAATAAATACAGTATCAATCGAAAGGAGCAGCCGCGATGCTCATGCTGCCGGATTCCCGCACTCTCGGTCTTTCACTCGGCAAATGGCGCTATTTCCTCACGGGACTTCCGCTCGCCGTGCTGCTCGGTCTGATTGTCCGTGCGCTCGGGAAGCTCGCGGAGCCCTTCGGCATGTGGCGCAGATTCACAAGCACCTGCGAAGCAGTCTCCGAAGCGGACGGCAGAACGCTGCTGACCGTCTCGTTTCAGGACAGCCGCCGCCTTGCGCATACCGCAGCATTTTATACGGAGCACCCGGATGCAAAATCGCTGCATCCCGGCGACGAGACCGTGATTGCGCTGCGCTCGGAGGTCTTTGCCGCGGGCAGCTATGCCGGGAATCCCGCCGCCGCACACGAAAATGACGGCAAGGTGCTTCTCCGCGCAGAGCACCGCGCATGGCTCCGGCGCACGCTTCTGCGGGTGCTGATCCGGGAGCTGCTGCTTGTCGGCGCTGCGCTCGGCGTATTCCTCTTTGCCATGCACTTCTGTTTTCCTTCGTGAACACATATTTATAGATTCAAGGAGTTTTATATGAGTCAGAATTCATCTGCCGGGAAGCATGTTCCGATGATTGCGACCGTCACCGCGAATCCCGCCGTGGACTACACTGTCACGCTTGATGCACCGATTCGGCAGGGCGCTGTCAACCGCACCGCCGCGGAGCATGTCACAGCAGGCGGCAAAGGCGTCAATGTCTCGCTGGTGCTGCATCAGCTCAGCGTTCCGACGACCGTCTACGGCTTTCTTGCCGGCGCGACCGGCTCCATGATCGCGGAACGCATCCAGCGCACGCAGATCCCGACCGACTGGATCAATGTGCCGAACCAGATGAGCCGCATCAATCTCAAGATCAAATCGGGAGACACCGTCACGGAGCTGAACGGACAGGGCGTGTCCGTTGCGGCGCCCGAGACCGATCTGCTTCTGCAAAAGCTGCAAAAATACGGCGACGGCGATTATATCGTGTTGGCGGGCAGCATTCCCGCGGGCGCACCGGCATCCTATCACGCCGATGTGATGCGCGCACTGGAGGGCAAGGGTATCCGCTTTGCCGTGGATGTGTCCGGAGAGCCGCTGCGCGAAGCGCTTGCCTGCAAGCCCTTTGTGATCAAGCCGAATCTGCCGGAGGTATGCGCCTTCTTTGACACCGCGATCGACACATGGTGGGATGCACTGCCCTACGGCAGACAGCTCATCGACCTCGGCGCTGAGAATGTGCTGATGTCGCTCGGCGGCGACGGCGCACTGCTTTTTACCTCGGAGCACCGTGTCTGGCATCTCTCCGCGCCGCACGGCACTGTACGCAATGCAGTCGGCGCGGGCGATTCGATGCTCGGCGGCTTCCTTGCGGCATGTGCCCACGGCAAGCCCCTGACGGAAGCCCTGCGCTACGGCATCGCGGCAGGCTCTGCGACCGCATTCAGCGAGTGGATCGCGAATCTCCCTGAGATCCGGGAACTGCTCAGCCGTCTCCCGCAGCCGACAGAGCTCATCTGAGTGCGCGAAATTCCCTGTTTCATTTTCGGAAAAACTGCATATACTAGCATCAAGCGACAACGGCGCTCCGCATCGGAGAGGGAAGTGGCTTGATGCCCGAAGAACAGCTCCCCCCGCCGGGAGCTGTCCCTTTTCGCTTTGGAGATAGACGGCGCACTGCGGTTTCTGCTGCGGTGCGCCGATTGTGTTATCGCTTTGCTTTTGTGTCATCCCGTTCTGCCTGCGCAGGTCTTTTCGCCTGTTTCCAAAATCCACTCCGACCTTATTTTAATATACATCCATTGAGTATCAAACAGGTATCCGCATGTACCGATGCAGTTGACAATCGGGAGGATATGTGTTATAATCATATCGAAATTCACGCATTCGTCAAGGCAAAGGGGGATCACGGTATGGCTGACACGGAAAGACTGCTTCTGCAAGGAAAAACCGCACTTGTCACAGGCGCGGGCAGAGGTATCGGAAGGGCGATCGTCAGGCGGTATCTGGAATGCGGCGCGGCCGTCTATGCAAATGCCAGAACAGCGGGGTCTCTGGATGATCTTGCCGCAGAGGCGGCAGCGTGCGGGCAGACGCTTCGCCCGCTCTATTTTGATGTTACCGACAGAGACGCAGACAAGCGTGCGGTCATGCAGATCCGCAAGGAGGCAGGGCAGATCGACATTCTCGTCAACAATGCCGGTGTGATGCTCGATGAGCGGATCGGGATGATCTCGGAGCAGGCGATGCACGATACATTCAATGTCAATGTGTTTGCAGTGATGGAGCTGCTGCAGCTGACGGCACGCGTAATGACGCGGCAGCAGAGCGGAAGCATCATCAATCTTGCAAGCATAGTCGGCAGAAACGGAAATGCAGGGCAGCTTGTGTATTCTGCGTCCAAGGGCGCAGTGATTGCGCTGACGAAAACCGCCGCAAAGGAGCTTGCGCCGCATCACATCCGTGTCAATGCGATCGCACCCGGCATGATCAATACTGACATATTCCGCTCGGTCAGCGAGGAACACCAGCAGGAGCGGCTTTCTCTTGTCGGCATGGGGCGCATCGGTGAGCCGGAGGATGTTGCAGATGCTGCCGTCTTTCTCGGCTCTGACCTCTCGTCCTATGTGACCGGGCAGGTGCTCGGCGTGGACGGTGCCGCGCTTATGTGAACGGAGGAGAATATGGCAAAGATCATTGATGCGGTATGGGAGCAGCGCAATCTCGGGATGCGCGTGCAGGAGCTGGAGGCAGAGCGCACAGACAGCCCTGAAGTACTCAAAGAAGCGCTCGGTTGTCTCGACAGCCCTTATTGTGTGGTCAAGCTCCCGGAGAATATGCCTGCGCTGAGTCTCACGGTGCAGGAGTACGGCTTCCGGTATGCAGAAACGATGATCACGATGGAGAAGCGTTTGCGGACAGAGCCGGAGCTGCCCGGCATCTGGCAGAGATATGCGCCGCAGATCGGCGTACACACGCCGGATGAAGCAGAGATCGGCGATATCCTGATGCGCGTGCGGAGCGGCGCCGTGTTTCAGACCGATCGCATTGCGCTGGATCCGCATTTTTCACCGCAGATTGCCGGAATCCGCTATGCAAACTGGATCTCCGATCTCCTGCGGGAGGGCGGCTGCCGCGTGCATATTGTGACTGTGAAGGATCAGCCGGTCGCGTTCGACATTCTGAGATCTGCCGGGAACGGCGTGCAGGACGATCTGCTCGGCGGGCTTTTGGATCAGGAATCCGCGCGCGGGATGGGTTTTACTG
Source organism: Oscillospiraceae bacterium (assembly GCA_016291435.1). GTDB lineage: Bacteria > Bacillota > Clostridia > Oscillospirales > Ruminococcaceae > Firm-04. Next base: position 24,402 of record JAEEXH010000024.1, on the reverse strand, counting down.
TGCCGTATGCGGCAGAGCAGTACACGCTTGAAGCGGGGGACCGGGCTTTGCTTGTGAAGGTTTCGTCCAACAATCTGCCGATGCTTCGTCTGCGTTCCCTGTTCGGATATTCCATACGGGAATGTGTGTCGGTATTTGTCCGTCACGCGGAATAACAGTGAACGGCGCACTGCGGTTTCTGCTGCGGTGCGCCGATTGTGTTCTGCCCGGCTTGCATTTCTTCCGAATATGTGGTATAATACATGACAGGTACCTTTCCGCGCAGGATTGCCGCGGGAGGATCATCACAACAACGGAGGTATTACCTATGGCAAAGGTTGCACTGATCACCGGCATCACCGGGCAGGACGGCTCCTATCTCGCGGAGCTGCTGCTCGAAAAGGGCTACGAGGTTCACGGCATCGTCCGCCGTGCATCCATCGCAAACACCGGCAGAATCGAGCATATTCTCGATAAAATCAAGCTGCACGACGGCGATCTCTCGGATTCGTCCGCGATCATCCGCATCGTGCTTGAGACACAGCCCGATGAGATCTATAATCTTGCGGCACAGTCGCATGTGCAGGTCTCCTTTGACGCGGCAGAGTACACCGGCGATGTCGATGCGCTCGGCGTGCTGCGCATTCTGGAGGCTGTGCGCATCGCAGGCCTCACAAAGAAGACCCGCATCTATCAGGCATCGACCTCTGAGCTCTACGGCAAGGTCGAGGAGATCCCCCAGCGCGAGACCACGCCTTTCCATCCGTACAGCCCCTATGCGATTGCAAAGCAGTACGGCTTCTGGATGATGAAGGAATACCGCGAGGCTTACGGCATGTTCTGCGTGAACGGCATCCTTTTCAACCACGAATCGGAGCGCCGCGGCGAGAATTTCGTCACGCGCAAGATCACCCTTGCCGCCGGACGCATCGCCGAGGGCTTGCAGGATCATCTTGAGCTCGGCAACATGGATTCCCTGCGCGACTGGGGCTATGCAAAGGACTATGTCGAGTGCATGTGGCTGATCATGCAGCAGGAGACGCCGGATGATTTCGTCATCGCGACGGGCGTGCAGCATACTGTCCGCGACTTCACCGAGAAGGCATTTGCCGCAAACGGCATCACGCTCCGCTGGGAGGGTACCGGTGTGGACGAAAAGGGCTATGACGCCGCGACCGGCAAAATGCTCGTCTGCGTCAATCCCGCATGGTTCCGTCCGACGGATGTGGACAATCTCTGGGGCGACCCGACCAAGGCGAGAACTGTCCTCGGCTGGAATCCGCAGAAGACCTCCTACGAGGAACTGATCCGCATTATGGCAGAGCACGACAGAGCGCTCGCAAAGCGCGAGAAGGCAATGCAGAACGCATAAAACGGAATGTGAAGCTGAACCGGCAGAGAAATGCTGCCGGTTCTTTGCTGTCTGCGTGAAATCTTGCGTGCTCCCTTGCATTCTCTGCAAAAATATGTTACAATAGTACCGGAAGGATGTGAACAGCTTGAGCGACGAGGAAAAGAAGATTCCGGAGCAGGCGCAGCCTGACCCGCATGAGGCACAGACCCCGCGTGAGGCGTCTGCGTTCCGCAATGCGTGGGAGATGCAGGCGCAGGCGCGCCGCGAAGCAGAGCTGCGTGAACGGAAGCGGCAGGCGGATGCCGAGGAAGCTGCATACCGCGAGCGCGAGGAATATGCGCGGGAGCTTCAGGAGGAGAAGGTCGAGCTCATGCGCCTCAGACAGGGCGTCATTGAGGAGAGCGACAAGCTCCGCGGGCGCGACCCTGAGAAGAAATATTCGCTCGGCGAGCGATTCGGAAACTGGCTCTATCACTCGAAGTGGTGGCTCGGCATGGCAGTATTTGTCGCGTTTGTCGGCGCGTTTCTGATCTATGACTATGTGACGCGCGAAGATCCCGATCTGCGGATCCTTGTGATCTCCGCAAATGACGAAATTTATCTGCACACGCCTGAGCTGACCGGCTGGGCGGCAGAGCACTGCCCGGATTATAACGGCAACGAGAAGCAGGAGGTCGGGCTGGTCTATGTGCCGGTCTCGCAGGGCACGCTGGAAACCGGCTCTGCGGATTCGGCATCGGCAAATACGCAGCTCATGGTGCAGTTTGAGACGGCGAACTGCATGCTCGTGATTGCAGACGATGCGTCGGAGGCGTATCTGACGCCCGAGGGCAAGGGCGCAGAGATCTTCGCGGATCTCACGGAGCTCTATCCCGACTGTGCGGCTGTGGACGGCTACAAGCTGATGCTCAGCGGGACGCAGTTTGCGAAGCGTCTGGGGCTCGAAAAGCCGCTCAATGCGGGCACTTATCTCGCGATCCGTCAGCCCTATGAGAATATGGAAACGAAGGAAAAGAATCAGATTGCATTCGATCAGGCGAAGGAGCTGCTCGATCAGCTCGTGCCGGAGCTGATGCAGGAGGGAGCAGAGTGATATGCCGGAGCAGGAAAAGGAACAGCTTGGCGAAAGCGGCATCTTTGAGCGGAAGGAGTTTCAGCCTGCGGATCTGCCGCTCTCGGGCAAGCAGAAATCAGAGCGCCTGATCGCCGCAATCCTCGTGCTGATCGCGTGCGTCTGCGTGTACCTTGTGCTGAAGGATCCCTTCATGAAGCCCGTGCGGACCTTTTACAAGGGCATGAGCCGGCAGAGCGCCGCCGGGATGTGCGAAGCGTTCCCGGCATGGCTCATTCAGAACACCGATGACACGGGGCAGTCTGTCTATGAGACCTGCGGTGCCGTGATCGCTGCGGGGCAGCTTTCATACGGGATGCAGGCAGACTACAAGGCATCGCTCCGTACAAAGACTCCCGTGGAGCAGGAGCGTCTTGACAAGATCGCATCCGGCATCAAGACGGCATACGGCATGGATGTGAAGGTTACAAAGGGCTACACGCTTTCGGTTTCGGTGCGCATCAAGAGCAGCGGCGAGCCTGTGAGCCTTACGCAGTATATCCGCGTTTACAAAATCAACGGAAGATGGGTGATGATTGATGTCCCAAGCGACACAGAGTGACAAGCGGTATCCCGATATCCCGATGGATCTGCATACGCATACATGGCATTCACCCGATGCGACGCAGCAGACGGTCGAAGACCGCATCCGTGCGGCAGAGAAGATGCAGCTCCGCATCATGGCAGTCACCGATCATGTTGAGATCAACCGCTGGTATCCGGCGGAGCATTATCACGCGGAGGAAACGGAGGAGTTTCTCTACGATTCCGCGCGCGTTTACGAGGGCTCTGTCTCCGAAACGCTGACTGCCCGTGCGAACAATGCGGGCTCGCCGGTGAAGGTGCTCTGCGGCTCGGAGGTCGGGCAGATCCCGCAGGCGCCGGAGCTTGCCCGCGCCGTCTACGATGACCCGCGGCTCGACATCGTCATCGGCTCGGTGCATGAGCTCCCGGGCATGCCGGATTTCTATTTTCTCGATTACGGCAGTCTCAGCATCCCGCTTCTGCTCGGCATGTATTTTGAGGAGGAGCTGCGGCTGGCAGCGTCCGGCTCCTTTGACACGCTCGGCCATCTGACCTATGCTCTGCGTTATATCCCTGACCGCTTCGGCTATGATCTCACGCAGCATTATCCTGTGATTGACGAGATCTTCCGCACGCTGATCGCAAACGGCAAGGCACTTGAGCTGAACGGCTCCGGGCTGAAATCTGCCGTGCCGTTCACCGATCCCGACCTGACGCTGCTCCGGCGTTACCGGCAGCTCGGCGGCGAGCTCCTGACGATCGGCTCCGATGCGCATGATACCAAGCATCTGGCATACGGCATGTCTCAGCTCCTGAGAATGGCATCGGATGCGGGATTTTCCAATCTGACCTATTTTGAGAAGCATCAGCCGCGGCTCATCCCGCTGGTGCTGTGACGAGGCAAATAATGAGTATATTCGATCTTTTCAAGCAGCTGGAATCGCAGACGCCCGCGCCCGCCGGTCCGCCGGAATATATCATCGCGGGGCTCGGCAACTACGAATCCAAGTATGCAAACACAAGGCATAATACAGGCTTTCTCATGATCGACGCCTTTGCGGAGCACTGCGGCGCGCAGTTTCAGAAGCACCGCTTCAAATCGCACACCGCCGATGCGCAGTGCGGTGAGACGCGCTGCCTGCTCCTGAAACCTGAGACCTTCATGAATCTCAGCGGGCAGGCGGTCACGGAAGCGATGCAGTTCTATCAGATCCCGCCCGAGCGTACCATTATCATATACGATGACATCACGCTGCCGGTCGGCGGGCTGCGCATCCGCAAGAAGGGAAGCGACGGCGGTCACAACGGCATCAAGAATATCATCTATCTCTCCGGCTCCGACCAGTTCCCGCGTATCCGCGTCGGGATCGGAAAGAAGCCGCATCCCGATTATCCGCTTGCAGACTGGGTGCTTTCGGCATTCAGCGAGGAGGAGCGGGGCGTGCTTTCAGAGACCGCAAAGAAGGTCACTGAGGCGCTGGAGCTGATGCTCAAGGGGCAGACCGACAAGGCGATGAATCAATTTAACAATAAATAACAGAGGGGCGTCCGTTCGCGGATCGCCCCCGGAGGCGTTTCTATGCGTTTTTTCACTGAGACAGGCGCCAGGCTCCCGGCGGTAAAGGAGCTGCGGCGCTGTCTGGACAAGGGCATTTCTCCGGTCTCGCTGACCGGCGCATCGGCGCTGCACAAGGCGCAGCTTTTGCTGACGCTCTCGCAGGACGGTCCGCTTCTGGCGGTCACTGCCGATGAAGCATCCGCACGGATGCTCTGTGAGGACATCAACTTTATGGCAGGGGAGCGGGCGGCATACCCGTACCCTGCAAAGGAGCGGAACTTCCTCTCGGAAGCGAATATTTCGCGTGAATACGAGCAGCTGCGCATTGCCGCGCTCTCGGCGGTGTGCAGCGGCACCTGCAAGGTTGTGGCTGCATCGGCGGAGGCTGTGATGCAGTATACGGTCCCGCGGGATGTGCTCGAATCGCACACGCTGCATCTGCGTGCGGAGGACAGCATTCCGCAGAGCGATCTTGCGGAGCAGCTTGTCGCGATGGGCTACCGCCGCTGCGATCAGGTCGATGCGCCGTGTCAGTTTTCGGTGCGCGGTGCGATCTTTGATATTTTTCCGCCGCAGGAGCTGATGCCGGTGCGCATTGAGTTCTGGGGCGATGACATTGATTCGATGACATGGTTTGAGCCGGAGACTCAGCGCAGAACGGACCCCGTCAGCGAAATCCTGCTGGCGCCTGCGGTCGAAGCACTGCCCGATGCGTCAGACCTCGCCGAACAGATCCGTGCGCTGGCAAAGGCTGTCCGCGGCAAGCATGCCGAAAAGCTGAAAATGAAATATGCGGAGGCGGCAGATCACCTTGAAAACGGCGTGTCGCTCTCCGATCTGGATCTCTATTTCCCGCTGATCTACAAGACGCCCGCGACTGTCTTTGACTACGGATTCCGCGGCGTGATGCTCTGCGAATCGACAAATGTGATCGAAGCACTGCGCGGCATTGCGGCGCGTTATCTGGAAGATGTGAAGCTCATGCTGGAAGACGGCATCTTCTCGCGGAAGCTCGCGGAGTATTATCTCGATGCGCCGGCGGTGCTCAGAAAGGCGCAGGAATCGCCGCTTACCTGCCTCAATGCGTTCATGGCGAGCGCAAATGTGTTCAATTATCAGAAGATGCTCTCGGTCGAGGCGGCACAGACCGCACCGTGGGGCGGCAGTACGCGCATTCTCGCAGATGACCTCTCGGAGCTTCTGAAGCGCGGCTATGCAGTTGCAGTCTGCGGCGGCACCGAGAAGACCCTCCCGATTCTCATGGCAGATTTGCAGGGGAGCGGCATCCCGTGCAGCATTGCCGCGCAGGATTCTCTGCCTGAGGAGGGCAAGGTGCTGCTGATGCGCAGCGGCCTCTCCGGCGGATTTGACTACCCCGGCATCCGATGCGCATGTATCGCGCAGAGCAAGGCACAGAGCACTGTGCTCAAGAAGCGGCGCTTCAAGAAGGGGCAGGAGATCCGTGCGCTCTCTGAGATTTCCGAGGGTGATCTGGTCGTGCACCAGAGCCACGGCATCGGGCGGTTTGCGGGCATCCGCAAGCTCGAGATGGAGGGCATCACCAAGGATTATATCACGATTGAATACGCGGGCGGCGATGAGCTCTATGTTCCCGTGACGCAGCTTGATATGGTCTCGCGCTATATCGGCGGCAAGGATGACGGCGCGGTGAAGCTCAACAAGCTCGGGTCGGCTGAGTGGCAGAAAACGCGCACCAGCGTCAAAAAGGCTGTCAAGGATATGGCGGCGCAGCTCATCCGGCTCTATGCGGCGCGGCAGAAGGCGGAGGGCTTCCGCTTCTCGCCCGACGACGACATGCAGCGGGAATTTGAGGAGCGCTTCCCTTATATCGAAACGAACGATCAGCTCCGCAGCATCGAGGAGATCAAGCGCGACATGGAGCGCGACACGCCGATGGACCGGCTGCTCTGCGGTGATGTGGGCTTCGGCAAGACAGAGGTCGCATTCCGTGCAGCACTGAAATGTATTCTTTCGGGGAAGCAGTGCGTGCTGCTCGCCCCGACGACCGTGCTTGCGAATCAGCACTATGAGACCGCACTGCGGCGCTTTGAACCGCTCCCAATCAACATCGAGCTGCTCTCGCGCTTCCGCACGAAAAAGCAGCAGACGGAAGTGCTGGAGAAACTGAAAAAAGGAACGGTCGATCTGCTGATCGGCACGCACCGCATGCTTTCTAAGGATGTGAAATTTGCGGCGCTCGGGCTTGCGATCATCGACGAGGAGCAGCGCTTCGGCGTCGCGCACAAGGAACGCTTCAAGGAGCTGTTCCACGGCGTTGACATGCTGACGCTTTCGGCAACGCCTATCCCGCGCACGCTGAATATGGCGCTCTCCGGCATCCGCGACATGAGCGTGATCGAGGAGCCGCCGCAGGACAGATACCCCGTGCAGAGCTTCGTGCTCGAATACAATGCGGGGCTGATCGTGCAGGCGATCCAGCGCGAGCTGAAACGCGGCGGACAGGTCTATTATCTGCACAACCGCGTCGAGACGATCATCCAGTGTGCGGCGAAATTGCAGGAAATGCTGCCGGACGCCCGCATCGGCTTTGCACACGGCAAAATGTCCGAGCAGGAGCTGAGCGAGATCTGGCGGCGTCTGGTCGATCATGAGATTGACATTCTCGTCTGTACGACCATCATAGAGACCGGTGTCGATGTGCCGAATGTCAACACGCTGATTCTGGAGCAGGCAGACCGCTTCGGACTCTCGCAGCTCTATCAGCTCCGCGGGCGTGTCGGGCGCTCCTCCCGCCGTGCCTATGCCTATTTCACCTATCAGCCGAACCGCTCGCTGACAGAGGTTGCGGAGAAGCGCCTTGCGGCCATGCGCGAGTTTACGCAGTTCGGCAGCGGCTTCCGCATTGCAATGCGCGATCTGGAGATCCGCGGCGCCGGCAGCATTCTGGGCGGGCAGCAGCACGGTCAGATGGAGCAGGTCGGCTATGAGATGTATCTGAAGCTCCTCAATGAAGCCATCGCGGAGGAGAAGGGCGAAGCACCGCCCGTGCCGCCTGCCTGCACCGTCGATATTCAGGTCGAGGCGCATATTCCGGAGGATTATATCGGCAGCATGACCTCGCGGCTTGAGATCTACCGCCGCATTGCGCTGGTCGGTACGCCCGAGGACAAATCCGACCTTGTGGATGAGCTGATCGACCGCTTCGGCGAGCCCCCGCAGAGCCTTCTGAATCTCATTGACGCATCGCTCCTGCGCAACACCGCCGGGCGGCTCGGCATCACGGAGATTTCGCAGAAGCGCGGCGCACTGTTCTTCTTCATCACGCACCCGAACGCAAACCAGCTCCGCGCGCTTATGGTGAAGTATTACGACCGTATTGCGTTCAACGACAAGAAGCCGCCTTATTACGTCGCAGTGCGGCTTGTGAAGGGAGAATATTCCGTGGATCTCATGCGGGCGGTCATCGGCATCTTCGAGGAAAATGCTGCCGAAAATGGATAATTTAAGGAATAATTGCATTTTGTTTGTGCATTGTGCTCAAAGAAACAGTATTTATTCTTAACATGTTTGGCACTCACGTGAATAGCTTTTTTATGAGAATAATGCTATAATAAGTGTATAAAATTGTGCCGCATTGGGCAGGCACGCTTTATAATGGAGGAATGTAACATGAAAATCAAGTCTGTTCTGGCAAGCGTCGCTGCTTGCGCAATCGCAATCTCCGCAATGGCTGTCTCCGTTTCTGCTGATGCTCTGATGAGCAAGAAGGGAAATGAGAAAAACTCAGAGAACTATTCCGTTCCGCTGGATGGCATTGATGTGACCAAGATTGATAAGATCGTCGCTGACATCGCTCTGGATTCTGACTACGTTAATGGCTGTATTGGTTTTAACGAGGGCGGCGCTTGGGTGAACCATGGCCCGAATGGCGCGAATCAGTTTGAGGTGAATGCTTCGGGCGAGGTTGTTCTGTCTGGTCTTGCTGGTAAGGTCGATGAGGGCACCACTATGGAGGTTCAGTTCTGGTGGGTCAACGATGTTTCTGAGGGCAATCCCGGCACCGCTACTCTGAATTCTGTTAAGCTGTATGATGCAACTGGCGCAGAGCTCGGCGGCAATGCTCCGGCTGAGACCGAGTCCACCGCTGCTGCTACCACCACCTCTGCTGCTGCTGCAACCACCACCACCTCTGCTGCTGCCGGCACTACAACCACCGCTGCTGCTACCACCACCACTTCCGGTGCTGCTCAGCCGGCTGGCGATGCAGGCGTTGCTGTTGTTGCTGCTACTCTGGCACTCGCAGGCGCTGCTGCTTTCGTTGCACGCAAGAAGGACTAATATATAAAGATTGTTGAGGTTATTGCCATATGAAATTTGGTAAGATTTTTGCGGCTTGCGCAGCTGCTGCAATGAGCATTTCGATGCTCGCTGTGACTGCGTCTGCTGAGAAAAAGGATTCCAACACAGCTGTGCTGTGCGTTGCTGCCGGCACCAATCAGCAGTGGAAGGCCGGGGATCTTGCAGGTTCTACTGACGCGACCATCACAGGCGACGGTCAGTACACTGTCACTGCTAAACTCGCGGAAGCAACCGGCTCTATCGAGCTGATTCTGATTTCCACTGATATTGATGTTTTCGCATACGGCGACGGTACCGGTCTCGCCGGCTCCGGACTGAACCTGAAGGTTGATTCCGTTAAGGTTGACGGCAATGCGATCGCTTACAACGGACCGTCCGAAGGCGCTTTTACCACCAACGATGACGGCACTACGCTCCGTATGAACATTCTGAACACATGGGGCAATTCTGTCAGCGATATTGCCAGCACTGCTGCTGAGTCTGAGATTTCTGTGACCTTCACGATCACAGGCCTCGGAACCACTGCTTCTGCTGACACCACCGCTGCTGCAACCACTACCACCAGCGCTGCTGCTGCAACTACCACCACCAGTGCTGCTGCTGGCACCACCACCACCGCTGCTGCTACCACCACGACTGCTGCTGCCGGTGCTGCTGCTGGCGATGCAGGCGTTGCTGTTGTTGCTGCAACTCTGGCTCTCGCAGGCGCTGCTGCATTCGCTGCACGCAAGAAGGACTGATTTCAGTCTGACAACATGCTAATTCAGAATGCCCTCTGCGAAAAGTAGGGGGCATTCCCTATGAAACCCTTTACGTTTTAGGAGGAATTGAAAAATGCGTACCAAGAAGATTCTCGCAATCCTTTCCGCAATCGCAATGATGGGCTGCCTCGCATCCTGCGGCGGCAATTCCAGCACTGCGGATTCGTCCAGCACTGCGGAGACCACCACTGCTGCTGCGGAAACCACCGAGGCAACCACCACGGCTGCTACCACCACCACCGCTGAGCCGATCCCGGCTGCGGATGCAAAGGCAATCACCTTTGACACCGATTCGCTCTACACCGCTGAGGCTGTTATGGACAACGGCGCTGCTCCGATCGAGATGAGCATCGAAGAGGTGAACGGCAACAAGAAGCTGAAGGTGCATGTCCTGAAGGCTGAGGGCAAGGAAGATGCAGATTATGAAGTCCCGAAGATCAAGTTTGATCTCCCGGCTCTGCTCGGCGCAGAGAATGTCGGCAAGATCGGCCACATCTCCGCTGACTTCTACTGCAACGCGCTCGAGACCTGGAAGAACGATGACGGCTCTGAGTCTCTGGTCGTCGGTAACTTCCTCGGCGCATTCGGCGGCAACATCGCAAGCGACAAGGCTTACGACAAGGCCGGCAACCTGATCCAGAACAACTGGGCAAACCACTATGAGTTCGCATGCGACGACTGGGAGAACCCGACCCATGAGTGGAGAATCGAGACCGATATCCCGGCTCTGCTCCCGGCAAACGGCTATGCTTCTCTCGACGGCGAATATTATGACAAGGACGGCAACGCACTCGACGCAGCAAAGGTCTGCGAGGGTCAGAACCTCTTTATCATGAGATGGGGTCAGAAGAACTCTGTTGATTTCTATATCGACAACCTCACCTTCTTCGACAAGGACGGCAATGCAATGGATGTGATCTTTGATCCGGCTGCTGCTCCGGCTGCTGAGGGCGACACCACCGATGCTCCGGCAGATACCACTGCTGCTGCGGCTGATACCACCGCTGCTGCTGAGGCAGATACCACCGCTGCTGCGGCTGACACCACTGCTGCTGCACAGTAATCCCGCATAAACTGCAAAACGAAAAGGCACGCGATTCTGCGTGCCTTTTTTGTTATTTTGAACCGCGGAGCTTCCGCAAAACAAAGCGCCCGCCCTTCGTAAGCCAGTTCTGTCGCTCCATGAAGACATACGGCAGATCGCGGTATCTGATGCGGTTTGTCCGCAGCCAGACATCCAGCAGCCGCTCGCCGACAAAGCCGAACACGCGGGCGTCATAGGGCGAATACCCGCTGATGTCGAGCCGCTGCTCCAGTTCAAAGAGCACATCGAAGAGAAATGCGCACCAGCGGTCGAAATAGCGTTTCCGCATCACAAACATGTTGAAGCGATGTCCGGCCGAGCATGCCATCACCCTGTCGAATGCGGGGAGATACGCCGGATATTTCTCCGCGAGGATCGCCCGCGTTGTGTCGAGATCCTCCGCGTGATGCGCGTGAACATACTGCCCGTAGGTCGTTTCAATCCAGTAATGCCGCGGCTTCGGCAGCAGAACGGGGCAGTCCCGGAGCTGTGCTGAGAGCGCCCGCGCCCCGATGACCCTTGCCCATTTATCGGGGGTGCATCTGCCGTTTGAGAAGTGTCTGCGGTAATGCACGAGCCCGATGCAGTCAGCGTCGAGATTCTTCCACGCCCAGTAAAGCCCGGTCAGCTCGCAGTAATGCGGGTTTTTTGCGCTGATGTTTTCGCCGGTGCAGTCCCGCTGAAAGCCGATCGGTGCCTTTCCCTCTGCGCCGACCTGCACCGGGAGATAGATGCTGTCTTCCGGCATTCTGTATGGCTTATGCGCCGCCACAATCATCCGTATTTTCATATCGTTTTCGCCCTCCGCGTATTGCTTCTATTATACCAGAAACACCGCACGAAATCAAGATGCCGCACGGAGAAATCTGCATGCGGGAATCTGTGTGATTTGCACAGGGAAATGCTGCATCTGCTTCTTGCTTTTTCCCCTGCTCTGTGCTATAATGAAAGAAATAAGTGCCTTTTCTTTGTGCAGATGTGTGAACATGAGGAGTCTGCTTTTTCCGAAGAAAGCACGGCAGATCACAGACTATTTGAAAGGAAGCGCGTGCTGAAAGCCGATCGCTGGATTGCGCGGAGGTCAGAGATATGAAACGATATGCACACAGATCCAACCGCGGCAGCATGCTTCGCGTGCTTCTGGTTCTGATCGGCACGGCAGTCAATGTCCTGCTGTCTTTTCTCTCATATCAGACAGGGCTGCCGATTTATCTGGATACCATCGGCACGATCGGCGTGGCGTCGATCGGCGGACTCTTTCCCGGCATCATGTGCGCGATTGCGACGAATGCGATCTGCACGCTTTTCAACAGCAATGCAGTCTATTTCGGCATTGTCAACGCGCTGATCGCGTGCTTCACTGCGTGGTATACCCGGGAGCGGTCGTTCCGAAAGATCCGGCATTACATCGGCTTCACCGTGATTGCGGGCGTGATCAGCGGCGGCGCGAGTGCCGCGATTCAGTGGGGGCTGCTCGGCGGTCCGCAGAATGGCTTTCTGAATCTGATGCTGGAGCAGGTCAAAGAAACATGGGGCGCATCAAAGCCTGTCCTGTTTGTCGGCATCAATATCGTGCTCAATCTGATCGACAAGGGCTTGTCCTGCATTCTGACGCAGATTCTGCTGCATCTGCTCCCGGCTGACATGCTTTCCCAGATCCGAAACAGCGGATGGCGGCAGCGCCCGCTGACGCGCGAGGAGATCCGTGCGATGGATTCCCTGAGCGAAGACAGCCGTGTCTCGCTCAAGCGGCGGCTGACGCTCATGTTTCTGTTGGTTTCCTTCACGCTGACCGTCATCATGGGCTGGATCGGCATTCGGCTGTATTTTCGGAATGTCAAGCATGAGAAAACGGAGATTGCAGTCGCCGCGGCGCAATTTGCCGCCGATGTGGTCGATCCGCAGAAGGTGGATGATTACATCAAATACGGCGAGAAGATTCCCGGCTACCGGCAGACGGAGGAGATGCTGTATAAGATTCGCAGCAATGCTGCCGGTGTGCAGTATCTCTATGTGACGCAGATCCGCGCAGACGGCTGCTATGTTGCGTTTGATCTGGACTCGGAGGATACACCTGCCTATGAAAACGGCGACAAGATCGAGTTTGAGGCGGCGTTTGAGCCGTATCTGCCGGCGCTCTTTGCCGGCGAGGAGATCGAACCGATTGAGAGCAACGACATTTCCGGCTGGGTGCTGACGGCATATTGCCCGATCCGGGATGCTTCCGGCAGATGTGTGGCTTATGCCGGCGCGGATGTTTCCCTCTCCTACATGGCGGACTATATGGGCGATTTCCTTGTGCGGGTGATTCTGACGCTTGCGGGCTTCTTCCTGCTGGTGCTTGCGTATGCGCTCTGGGTCACGGGCATCTACATGGTGTATCCGATCAACACAGTTGTTGCGGGCGTGGAGAGCTTCATCCGTGCAGGCGCCGATCAGGAGGCGCTCGACGAATCTGTCCGTGCGCTGCGTGCGATCGACGTTCATACAGGCGATGAGGTCGAGAAGCTGTATCACGCGATCTGCGACATGGCTGCGAACCAGACAGAGCAGCTCCGGACACTCCGCCGCTTCTCCGAGAATACACAGCGCATGCAGGAGGGTCTGATCATCACGATGGCAGACCTTGTTGAAAACAGAGATTCCGATACGGGTGCGCATATTCAGAAGACCGCGGCTTATGTGAAGATCATTGTCGAGGGGCTGCTGCGCAAGGGCTATTACGCGGAGAAGATCACGCCGAAGTTCATCTCGGACTGCGTGCGCAGTGCACCGCTGCATGATGTCGGAAAAATCAATATCCCCGACAGCGTGCTGAACAAGCCCGGCAAGCTCACCGACGAGGAATATGAGATTATCAAGACACACACGACCGCAGGCAGAATGATCATGGAAAAGGCAATCAGCACGGTCGAGGGCGAGAACTATCTGAAGGAAGCGCTGAATATGGCGGCATATCACCATGAGCGCTGGGACGGCAGAGGCTATCCCGAGGGGCTGCACGGCGAGGTGATCCCGCTCTCTGCGCGCATTATGTCGGTCGCGGATGTGTTCGATGCACTGGCATCGCCGCGTATCTATAAGCCTGCCTTCCCGCTGGATCAGGCGCTTTCGATCATTCGTGAGGGTGCAGGCACGCAGTTCGACCCGAAGTGCGTGGAGGTATTTCTGGAAGCACTGCCGGAGGTCAAGGCGATCCTGCAAAAATATCAGAACAGTTAAGGAGGCAGCCTGTATGAACAAAAGGCGAAACATCTGCTGTGCGGCTGCACTCCTGACCGCTTTGGGCATGATCCTGCCGGGATTCTGCGCTGCATCGGCGGAAACCGATTATTCGGCTTACGGCGGCGGCTATGCGGCAGTCGGGCAGATTGAGGGCGTCGGCTGCACGACAGAGATCTATGACGCCGGAAACGGGCTCCCGACCTCCGATGCGATGTTCCTGCTGAGCGCGAGCGACGGCAAAATGTGGATCGGCGGTTACAGCGGTGTGATCTGCTATGACGGCGTTGTCTTTGAGCGGCTCGATACGTTCGGGGGACTGACAAGCGCACGCGGACTCTTCGAGGACAGCAGCGGGCGGATCTGGGTCGGCACAAATGACAACGGTGTTGTCGTGATTGACGGGCACACGCGGACGCATCTGACCTATGCAGACGGTCTGCCTTCTTCGTCTATCCGCATCTTTGAGGAGGACGCAGACGGCAATGTGTTCATCGGCACGACTGCGGGCATCTGTTATGCGGACCCGAGAATGAAGCTGCACGAGGTTCCCGGCGCCGATCTTTCCGAGGAGCGTGTCCTGAAACTCGATGCCGATTCTGACGGCACGATCTACGGGCAGACGGCAAGCGGCATCATCTTCTCGATCGAGGGCTGCGCTGTGACCGGGACCTGCAATTATGAGAATACCGCTGCGGGCAGGATCACGACTATCATGGCGGATCCTGACAAAGCGGGCAAGGTCTATCTCGGCACGGAATTCGGCTATATCTGCCGCGGCGATTTCGGCGCAGCGTTCGGAAGCATGGAGCAGGTGCATGCCGAAGCGCTGAACGGCAGCATTCACTGGCTGAGCTATGACTGCGGCAAGGTCTGGGCATCCTCCGCTTCTGCGGCGGGCTGGCTCGACAGCCACCGCAAATTTCATCTGCTGGATGATCTCCCCATAAACAGCGGCATCGAAATGACGACTGCGGATTATCAGGGCAATCTCTGGATCGCTTCCTCCACGCAGGGGGTGATGAAGATTGTCACAAACAATTTTGTCGATGTCACACGGAAGGCGGGCGTCTCCGGCGAGGTTTCCAATGCGGCATGCTTCTTCCGCGATGCGCTCTATATCGGCACGGACAACGGTCTGCGTCTGATCAGCGCGGAAGGCGAGCCGGCGGAAAATGCCCTTACGCGATATGTCGGAAATGCGCGTGTGCGCTGTATCACAGAAGATGACAGCGGAAATCTCTGGGTCGGCACCTATTCGGGTGAAACGGGACTGATTCGCTGCGGTGCGAACGGCAGCATTTCCGCTTTCACCGTGTCGGACGGCTTGCCTGACAATCAGATCCGCTGTGCGGTGCCTGCCTCCGACGGCAGTATGATCGTCGGCACAAACAACGGCTTTGCTGTTTTCAGGGAGGATCGCGTGATGCGCTCTGTCGGCGTGAAAGAGGGCCTTGCAAACACGGTGATCCTGACCGCAGCAGAGGGTGCAGACGGAACCTTTCTCGCCGGAACGGACGGCGGCGGACTCTATGTGATCGCGAAGGACGGCATCACGCATCTCGGCAGAGAGGACGGTCTCACCAGCGATGTCATCATGCGTATCGTGCCCGATCCGGCACACGGCGTCTCTTGGATTGTCACATCGAATTCTATTGAATACATGCAGGACGGGAAGATCCGGCATGTGAGCTCCTTCCCGTACAATAATAATTACGACATGTATTTTGACAGCAGCGACCACGCATGGATTCTTTCTTCCTATGGCATCTATTGCATTGATGTCAATGCGCTGCTGAATGACAGCATCAGCGAATACAGTCTCTATACCGTGGAAAACGGGCTGCCCTATGCGATTACAGCAAATTCCTTCAGCACAAAGGACAGCGACGGCAATCTTTATATTCCCGGCAGAAACGGGGTCATCAAGGTCAATATCGAGCGGTTCTATGAGAAGCGCGAGAAATTCCGCACAGGCGTTCGTGCAGTTTACTGCGATGACAACAGGATCTATCCCGATGCAGACGGCGTATATCAGCTCCCTGCCACACGCGGACGCATCCAGATCGCGCCCTCTGTCATAGATTTTACGCTGCTGAATCCGCAGGTGCGCGTCTATCTGGAGGGCGGTCCCGACGAAGGCATCACGGTTGAGCGGAGTGCCCTGACACCGCTGGAATACACCAATCTGCGCTACGGCGATTATACGCTGCATATTCAGATCACGGACGGGAGATCCGGCAGTGTGCTCCAGGATGACAGCTATCATCTCACAAAGGCGGCAAGACTCACCGAGCTCGTGGTTTTCCGTGCAATTCTGGCAGTGCTGCTGGCACTCGCGGTCGGTTTCATCGTCTGGCGGACGATGCGGCAGACCGTCGTCGCAAAGCAGATTAACGAGATCCGGCAGGCAAAGGAGGAGGCAGAGCACGCGAATTCGGCAAAGTCCCGCTTCCTCGCAAATATGTCGCACGAGATCCGCACGCCGATCAATACGATCATGGGCATGAACGAGATGGCGATGCGTGAGGATGCTGCCGGCGTGCCGCAGGGCTATTTTATGTCGATGATGAACTACGCATTCGATATCCGCAGCGCGTCGGAATCACTGCTGAGCCTCATCAACGATCTGCTGGATATTTCCAAGATCGAATCCGGCAGGATGCATCTGGACGAGCGGGAATACGATGTGCAGGAGCTTCTGCGCTCGGTTGCTGCGATGGGGCGGATGCGGTGCAGTGAGAAAGCGCTGACCTTCGATACCGAGATCGACGAGATGCTGCCCCGCCGTCTGTTCGGCGATTCGGAGAAGATCCGTCAGATTCTTCTGAATTTCATGACCAATGCGGTAAAATACACAAACATCGGCGGCGTCACGCTCAGCGTATTCATGCAGGAGCGCAGCGGCGGAAACGCAGTCATCTGCTTCTCCGTGAAGGATACCGGCATGGGCATCAAGGCAGAGGATATCGACAAGCTGTTCACGGCATATGAGCGGCTGGATGAGGAACTGAACACCCGTATTCAGGGAACGGGGCTCGGGCTCGATATCTCCCGCCGGTTTGCCGATCTCATGGGCGGCACGCTCCGCTGCGAAAGCGTATACAAAAAGGGAAGCGAATTCATCCTGACGCTGCCGCAGCAGATCGCGGACAGCACGCCGCTCGGCACCTTCTCCGAGCAGGAGAAGCACATCGCAAAGGGACCGTATGTCCCGCAGTTTCTTGCGCCGGACGCGAATATCCTTGTGGTCGATAACGATTCCGTCAGCCTGAGCCTGATCAAGGGGCTTCTCCGTGCGACGAGAGTATTTGTCACTACATCGAAGAATGCAGAGGATGCGCTTGATAAAATCCGGGATACGCATTTCAATGTTGTGCTGCTGGATATTATCATGCCCGGAACAGACGGTATCGAGCTCATTGAGCGGATCCGTGAGATTGCCCCGCTGCTGCCGGTCTATGCGGTCTCGGCAAGCTCTGCGGAGGATGAAGCCTATTACCGCGCAAAGGGCTTCAGCGGATTTCTTCCAAAGCCGCTGGACGGCATTCTGCTTGAGCGGACTGTCATGCAGCATATCCCCGCTGAGATGCGCGAAAAGCCGATTCTCGCCGAGAGCGCAGAGGAGCTGACCGAGATCCCTGCGCGCCTGCGCTGGCTCTATGACATCCCGGAAATTTCCGCGGAAGAAGGCATCCGGAATGCGGGCGGCGTCTCCAGCTATCTCTTCGGGCTCAATCTGTTCTATGATACGATCGAGGGCAATGCAAAGATCATCCGGGAAGCTTACAGCACCGGCGATCTCCGGCTGTATACCGTCAAGGTACATGCGCTGCGCACCTCCGCGCATCTGATCGGTGCAGCGGCTCTTGCGGAGCTTGCCGGGAAGCTGGAGCAGGCAGGCAGACAGGAGGACACCGCGGTGATCAGCGCAGAGACAGAGCGGCTGCTGACGGAGTACACTGCATTCAGGGAGAAGCTGGCCGGACTCCGTCAGGCAGAAGATACAGCAACGTGAAAGGAGTGTGTGACCGTGTTTGAGATCATCAGAGAGCATCAGATGAATATTATGCTGGCGCTCTGTGCGATCTGTATTATGATCGCGGGACTGCTCCTTTTCACACGCTTCCTCTCGAAGCGCAGAAAATGGATTCTGTTCCTCATGGAGCTGATCGCGGCATCGCTCCTCGCGTTTGACCGCACAGCATATAGCTGCCGCGGCGATGAAAGCGCGCTTGGCGGGTTTATGGTGCGCTTCTCCAATTTCATGGTGTTCTTCCTGACACCCGGTGTTGTGCTCACATTCAATTTCTATCTGACCGACTTGCTGCAAAATGAAGCGGGGCTGAAAGAGATTCCGAGGCGGCTGAAGGCTGTGAATCTCTTTGCTGCGTTCGGCATGGTGCTTGTCATTCTGTCGCATTTCACCGGGTTCTTTTATTACATCGACGAGCACAGCGTCTATCACCGGGGTCCCGGCTTTCTGCTGAGCTACGCCGTCCCTGTGCTTCTGCCGATTGTGCAGTATACCGTCATCCGGCAGTACAAAACCGCGTTCAGCAAGCTGATCTACACTTCTCTGGTGCTGTATATCTTCTTCCCCATCACCGTCGGCATCATCCAGATCTTCACTTACGGTCTCTCGATTGTCAATATGGCGATTGTGCTGGTGTCGATCTCGCTCTATATTTTCTGCTATCTCGATATCAACGATGCAGCCGAGCGCTCGCATGCGGCAGAGGTCGGGAGCCTTCGGAAGGAGCGGCAGAGCATGCGGCGCCTGTTCGATCAGACTGCTTCGGCATTTGTCGCGGCGGCCGAAAAGCGGGACGCAGACAGAGAAGGACATTCCGTCCGTGTCGCTGTGCTTGCGCGGCAGCTCGCCGAGCGCACAGGGAAGACCCCCGAGGAATGCGAGAAGGTCTACTATGCGGCGCTGCTGCATGATGTCGGCAGGATCGCCCTGCCGGATGCCGTGCTGCGGAAGTCGGAGGGATTTACCGAGGAAGAGGAGGAGCAGCTCCGTCAGAAGCCTGTGCTGAGCGCAGAGATCCTCTCCGGCATCACCGAATTCCCGTATCTCAGCGCGTGTGCCCGTGCCGCCCATGAGTGGTATGACGGAAGCGGCTATCCTTCCGGGCTGCGTGAAAAGGCGATCCCTGAGATCGCACGCATCATCGCAGTCGCAGAGGCCTATGACACGATGATTTCCGGCAGCAGCACGCACGACCCGCTCTCCT
This sequence comes from Oscillospiraceae bacterium, assembly GCA_016291435.1. Classification (GTDB taxonomy): domain Bacteria; phylum Bacillota; class Clostridia; order Oscillospirales; family Ruminococcaceae; genus Firm-04. The sequence goes on along the minus strand of JAEEXH010000024.1, from coordinate 5,227 downwards.
ATCAGGTCGTGCGGGAGGAGTTTGTCAAGCAGTCCGGCACGCAGTTTGACCCGGTCTATGCCGAGATCATGGTGCAGCTGATGGACAGCGACCATGCAGAGCAGGAGCAGGCGGATAATACCCGTCTGGAGCCTGAGATCATCTGCCGGGATTACAGAGAGACTGTCTCCGCAGGCATTCCCGCAGAGCAGGCAGTCACGCGGATTACCTTCACGGCGGAGCCTGCCGATCCCGGCAAAAACGGCTTTTCTGCGCCGTCCGTGATTGTGTTCGATTCCTATGACCGGCATGTACACAGCGATCCCAAGACCATCAAAGCCTATCACTATATGGAATTCTGCGAGCTCTGGTTCGACGGGCATTATGTCTCCACCAACACCCGGAATCTTGCGGTCGAGGTGACGGAGAACAAGCAGCCTGCGCCGGGCTATGAGATCATCACAGGGCGCTATGAGGATCATGTTTCTGTCCGCATGATCAGCCCGGAGCGCACTGTCGTATTCATCCTTGTGATTTCGGACAGCTCCAAGTCATCTTATATCGGCATCACCGGCGAGCACTGCCGCATCTGCGGTCTTTCCGCGCAGAAGACCGGCGAGCAGACAAATGCGGGCACGATCCGGCAGATCATCAGCAGGGTCAGCTATACCGACCGTCTGGAATCCGATCTGCCGAATGTGCAGATCGACCACCCGCGCAGTGCTTCATCTGCGGGCATTCCGCTGCGCGGTGAGATCATCGTCGATTTCCACACGATGAGCCTGCCCTCTGCGGATCTTATATGGCACTGCCCCTATCTCGTGATTTACAGCGCGGAGGATAATCAGGTCGGCGGCAAGCGCTATCGGGAATATGCGCTGATCAAGCTCAACGGCGAAAATTCCGGCAGCAACGACCATGCCGAGAACACACTCACAGTGAAAAGAAACGGTGATTTCCCCGGCTGGGAGGCATGGAAGCGCCTGCTCAAGAAAGGGCTTGAATGCTCTGTGCGCATTGTGAAAAAGGGCGGCAGGATCTATGTCAGTACAGAGACGCTCGGCATCGCGATCGAGCATACTACCGTCATTCTGGACGGAAACGATACAATCTTTGCGGCACTGACCGGCGATCAGGTCGCGCTCACAGATATTCGGGTGCGATGATTTCCGTGCAAAAGCGGCAGCTCCGCGTGCAGAACCGTGATTTTCCGCCTGATTCTTGCCTTTTTCTGCATTTTGATTGACATTGCAGATTCGCAGAGCTATAATGAAATTGTACCGTAAAGCGTGTGCAGTACCGGGCATGAGCCGGGCGATGATCCCGTCATCGGCGACATCAACAAGGACGGTGCATGCGATATGTCGGATGCCGTGCTGCTGATGGGCTGGCTGCTGAAAGAGGATGTCACGCTGGCAGACTGGGAAGCGGGCGGCATGAACAAGGACGGCAAGCTGACCGCTGCCGACTTCACACTGGTCAAGCGCCATCTCCTCGCATAAGATTACAAAAGCCGCGTATCATCGGAAATCCCGTGATACGCGGCTTCTTTGCAGACAGCAGAACCGCACAGATGAAATGCGTCTGTGCGGTGCTTTTGGGTTACGGCTTTTTTGCGAGATACTTGAAGAAGAAGGAATCTTCGTATTCGCCGAAGAAGTTTCTTCTGCATGCGTCCTCCACAAGGTCGATCTCTGAGGCGACGATCGCATTCTCCGGGTGGTTGATGTGATCAATCGTTTTGCAAACAGAGCGCGAGATTTCGTGATAGGCGGTCAGACTGCCGAGGGCGAGCAGCACGGTGATCACAGCGGTCTGCATATGTGTCTTCGCCTTGCGCGATTCGAGCAGCGTCTCCATAATCAGAATGAAGAGAATCACGAGTGCGGGGATCGAAGCGCGCATCACGAAGTCGATCGAAGTGCCGACACGGATCATCGGGGCGATCAGCAGTGAGATCAGCGAGAGCCAGTAGAGCGGATCCCGCTTCTTGCGCGAGTAGATCGCAAAATAGTAGACGAGGAATTCCAGCAGGATCATCAGCAGATAGGACATCAGGAATCTGCGCATATCGGTCATGCGGAAGCCGCCTGTGCTTGCGGAATTTGCTTTCAGGAAGAGATAGGAGATCAGTGCGGTGAGGACACCTGCTGCGGCATTTTCAAAGGTGAGTGCTTCTTTCAGGATCGGCACCGCGTTTTCTTTCAGCGGCTTTTTCAGGTCATAGGTCTTCACGACGCGGGAGATGCCCAGAAATGCGACCACAGGCACAAGCCCGATCGCAGGCAGCGTGCAGCCCATGAGACTGAATGCGTAGATAAAGATGAGCGAGCGGTTGTCCTTCTGGTGCAGGAGCAGCAGTGTGATGATCCATGCAGGAATCGCCTGATTGTAAACCCAGAAGAGCTGTGTGGACATGGACGAAAGCTGGAAGCCGGTCGCCCAGTGCTCAATGTGATTGGTGTTGAACCATGTGAAATCGCCGCTGTTGTGCAGGATGAAATCGCCGACTGTGTCGAGACCGCTGAACAGGATGAATGCGAGCATGATCCACGGCGACCACTTTTTCAGCTTGCCGCAGAGCAGCGTCATCACGATCATGACGCCGATGACACACCAGTAGAAGAGGAAGGTATGCGCTGCTTCGAGTCCCCAGATCTTGCCGGCGCAGGCTGCGGGGAGCCAGAGCGTGAAGTAATAGATCATCGCAATCGGCTTTTCAAAGTGCGGCGATGCGTCAGGGATGATCACAGGCCAGTCGTTGTTCACGAGCTTTTCGAGGAGGGCATTGCGCCACTTGTGGTCGAAATTCTGGAAGGCGAATTTGCCGATGCCGGAGAGATAGACCCACACGACGCAGAGCACTGCCATCAGGAGAATCTTCGGGAGACCTGCGCGTGTCAGCCTGGAGACGTCGATTTTCGGAGCATGGCGGATCGCGAGACATGCTCCGATCACCAGCACAATTTCCATGAGATACGAGAACGGCGCCTTGAGCCAGCCGAGGAAGAAAATGAGCATCGGCAGCGTCAGATACACATATGCGATCTGAACCGGCAGACGGGATTCCGTTGTGCCGCGGAGTGCAGCGATTCCGGATCTGCATTTGCCGAGGAAGCCGGATGCTGCGGGTTTCTGTACGGCTTCTGCCTTCTGTTTTGTCTGCGATGCCGTAACATTTGCCTGCGGAGCGGTATCATTTGCTTGTGATGCGTTTGCTTTTGTGTCAGCCATCATAATTATCCTTTCTTTATGTCCCAGTCAAGAAGCTGTCCTTTTTTGCAGAGATATGCCTTTTCTGCAAGCCTTGCCATCGGCAGGTCGGAATGTGTATCGGAATAAAAGCGCTCGATCTGAGCATCGGGGTACAGCGCACGGAACCGTGAGACCTTTTCAGCCCCCTTGCAGTTTTCTCCGTCGAAGCGCCCGGTTTTTTCATCGACCCGCGAGGCAATGAGCCTGCCGATCCCGAGCTTTTCCGCGGGAATCGCCAGCAGGAATTCCGGCGATGCGGAAATGAACACATCGTCCGGCCGCTTCTGTGCATGATACCAGGGGTAGATCTTGCAGAAATGCCGCTCCCAGAAGAGCCGGAGCTCTGCTTGCAGATCGGGAATATCGGCGAGAAAACGGAAAAAAACCTCTTTCCATTCCCGTGTGGTGCATTTCCCGCATTTCTTTTTGAGTGCCCAAAGGCATACGGCGGGCACATGCCGGAGCGCTGCCGGATGCCGCTTTACCGAAAATAAATAAAAATCGACAGTGCTGTCTCCGCGGTAGACTGTACCGTCAAAGTCGTAGACATTCACCTTGCCGTCACCCCCGGAAGATAGATCTGCACAAAGATGAGTGCGGCATAGACCGCACCGAGCAGCAGCAGCAGCTTGTCCCCGAGGATCATATCCACCGGGTTGCCGTGCGTGTCATTTTCAAGATCATAAGTATACCGCATGGTCATCACGCTCACGAAGGGCGTCGTGTAGATCATGCCGGGCAGAGCGCCCGCATCCACGCTCCAGAGCGCATAGAACACGAGGAACAGCCCGAGATACATATACATGCTGCTGCTGAGATAGCTTTCCGTATAGAGCGCGAGCACAGAGCGCGTCGTGTCGCCGCACGCCCGCTTTTCGTTGCGCCGCTTGCCGAACGCCATGAAGAGCGAGAGCGCCGCGAGTGTGAGATAGAGCCAGCTCGAGATGCGGACGCCCGTGATGCAGGAGCCGTAATAGAGCCGCAGCACAAAGCCCGAGACGAGAATCACGATGTCAATGACGGGCTTGTTTTTCCAGGATTTGCTGTAAAGAAGATTCAGCAGCAGATAGATCACAGGAATCAGCGCGCCGGGCGTAATGCCGCAGACGGCAAGATCCAGCGCCAGTCCGAGCACTGTGACCGCCGCACAGAGGATGATGCCTTCTGTTTTTGTGACAGCGCCGCTTGCAAGCGGGCGTTTGCACTTGACCGGGTGCATGCGGTCTTTCTCGATGTCGCAGAGGTCATTGATCACATAAATCGCGGAGGAACAGAGCGCAAACGCAAATAAGCCGCCGATCAGCCGGAGCAGAATCTCCCTCTGCAAAAACACGCCGCCGAAAAACGCCGGCAGAAGGACGATGAAATTCTTGATCCAGTGCTTCACGCGCAGCAGTATGGTGCATGATTTGATTTTTTCAGCCATTTCCGTCACCTTATTATATGATACGGTTCATTTCTATATCTGTAAATAAAATAAGCAGATGCGTAAACCACGCATCTGCCTAATTATTAGAGCGGGTGGGTAGTGGGGGTCGAACCCACGATCTTCGGAACCACAATCCGACGCTTTAACCAACTAAGCCATACCCACCATATTCAATTTATGAAACGGAGTTTCCCCCGGAATCAGCAGAACGCGCCTTAAAGGATTCGAACCTTTGACTTACTGCTTAGAAGGCAGTTACTCTATCCAGCTGAGTTAAAGGCGCATAAGCTGCGGATGCAGCAAAGCGAGTGATGGGAATCGAACCCACGTAACCAGCTTGGAAGGCTGGAATTCTACCATTGAACTACACTCGCATGATCACGGATGCGATTGCGTTCCGTCGCTCCAGCATCACGACTTGATTATTATAGCATATTTCCCGCGGTTTGTCAAGCCTTTTCCGAAAAATAATTGAAAAACATCGGCGCACAGGTGAAATTCCGCTGTGCGCCGATGGCTTTCATAGAATCAGCCGAGCGTGATCACGATGTCGTTGACGTCTGC
>JAEEXH010000104.1 GCA_016291435.1 Oscillospiraceae bacterium | reverse complement strand
CTCCGCGGGAGAGTTTCAGGATCTGCTGTTCGACGGCGTTCCGCTCTATGCGAGAATGGGCGATAAGTGTGAGGAATGGGGCGCGGATACCGTCGGTGCCTTCGGCTACAGTGCCGTCGGTGCGGTTGTCGGCGCGACCTATCCGGAGCAGCTCACCGAGCTGAGAAAGCGTCTGCCGCACACGATGTTCCTTGTCCCGGGCTACGGCGCACAGGGCGGCGGTGCGGCAGGCATCGCAGGTGCCTTCGATGAGAACGGTCTCGGCGCAATCGTCAACAGCTCCCGCGCAATCATGTGTGCCTACAAGAAGGAAGGCTGCGATGAGCGTGACTTTGCGGGCGCAGCGCGCAGAGAAGCAATCCGCATGCGCGATGATCTCAATTCCTACATCCGCCTCGGATAATTCACATGCGGCTGCTCTTTGCGATTGACAAGGGGGATTATCTCCCCGGCGGCACGGTCGGGCGGCGTCCCTCCGTGCGCGGAATCATCGTGCGGGAGGGGAAAATCGCAATGGTGCATTCCCTGCGCGACGGTTACTACAAGCTCCCGGGCGGCGGCATCGACGCGGGTGAGACCCACGCTGAAACGCTCGTGCGCGAGGTGCGCGAGGAAGCGGGGCTCTGCGTCATCCCCGAGAGTATCCGCCCATACGGATTTGTCCGGCGCATACAGAAGGGCAAGGCCGAGGATATTTTCATTCAGGAAAATTTCTATTACTTCTGCGAGACTGACGGCCAAACGGTGCCGCAGTCGCTCGATGCCTACGAAGCCGAGGAGCGGTTCACGCCCGAATGGGTCACGCCCGCAGAGGCCATCGCAGTGAATGAACAGGCGCTCCGCAGCACCAAATCCGACCGGCACGGGTCGGTCATGCTCGAGCGCGAGAACCGCGTGCTCTGTATGCTTACAGAGGAGCATCCCGCGCTGTTTCGCTGACTGCACGGCTTCAGGAGGAGGAGGCATATATGTCTACGGGTGAACAAATTGCAGCCGGAATTCTGTTTGCGGCAGCGGGCTGCATGCTGTTTTTCGGCATCCGGCATTTTATGGAAAAAGGCACATTGCTGAACAACGCATGGTTCTGGGCATCGGATACTGAACGCAAAGGCTTGGATAAAAAACCGTATTACCGGCAGTCTGCGATCGTGCTCTGCATCCTGAGCGCCGTATTTGCCGTGATCGGTCTCTCGGTTGTGCTGCAAAACAGCCGGATCTGTTTTGCCGAAATTCCGCTGATAACAGCCGCCGTCGTATATGCAGCTGTGTCATCCGCGAAAATCAACCGGAAGTCATGATTCAGAGAATTCAGCGTATGAGAAAAATCGTATTGCTCGGCAGCAGAAATGCCAAATGTGAAAACCCTGTCGCTGACTGCACTTTGCGTCACGCTCTTATCCTCTGTGAAGCGTGCAGAACCGGCGGCTGAAAAGACAAGGTGATACATATGAAACAGGATAAATACACAGATCTGCTGACATACATAATCGTCAGCATGACGCAGCTCACGGCGGCTGCATGGAGCATGGTGATCGAATGTCCCGAGGTTGCCGGAAAGGCACAGCCCGGGCAGTTCGTGGACCTGCTGCCGGACGGGAATTTCACGCTCCGGCGCCCGATTTCCATCTGCGGCATCGACAGGGCGGCAGGTACGCTGCGCATCGTGTTTGAGGTGCGCGGCAAGGGCACCAAAGCCCTCTCGGAGCTCCGCGCCGGCGACACGGTCAATATGCTCGCGCCGCTCGGACACGGCTTCACGCTGCCCGAGCAGTCCGCACGCGCGATCCTGATCGGCGGCGGCATCGGCACACCGCCCATGCTCCCGCTCGCAGAATATTTCGGCAAAAACGCCGTTGTGATCTCCGGCTTCCGCAGCAAAGACTCAGCCATCTTGCAGGAGGATTTCGCCGGAACCGGCGCAAAGACGATTCTCTGCACCGACGACGGCTCTGCGGGACGCTATGGACTTGTGACGCTGCCGCTGGAGGAGGAGATCAAAACACAGAAGCCGGATCTCATCTGTGCCTGCGGTCCGATGCCGATGCTCCGGGCAACTGCTGCGCTCGCAGAGACCTATGAGATTCCCTGTCAGGTCTCGCTCGAAGAACGCATGGGCTGCGGCATCGGTGCATGTCTGGTCTGCGCCTGCCGCACAAAGGACAAAAACGGCGATGAGCAGTATACCCATGTCTGCAAGAACGGTCCTGTTTTCGATGCAAAGGAGGTGCTCTGGTAATGGCTGATCTCTCTGTCAATATCTGCGGCATCCCGTTCAAGAATCCGATCATCCCGGCATCGGGCGTGTTCGGCTACGGGCGCGAATATGAGCGCTACTATCCGCTCTCGAAGCTCGGCGGCATCGCAACGAAGGGTACGACGGGCGCAAAGCGCACGGGCAATCTCGCGCCGCGTGTCGCAGAAACGACCTCCGGCATGCTCAATTCCGTCGGGCTCCAGAATCCCGGCATTGATCATTTCATCGCGGAGGAGCTGCCGCATCTGCTCGCGTGCGATACGGTCATCCTCGCAAATATCGCCGGCGCCACTGCGGAGGAATGCGCAGAGGTTGCGGCAAAGCTCGATAAAACCGATGTTCATATGATCGAGCTCAACATTTCCTGCCCGAATGTGAAGCAGGGCGGCGCTGCATTCGGCACCTCCTGCACGGCAGCGGCAGAGGTGACAAGAGCCGTCCGCCGGGCGACCTCCAAGCCCCTCTGCGTGAAGCTCTCCCCGAATGTCACGAGCATCACGGAGATCGCGAAGGCGGTCGAGGGCGAGGGCGCAGACGCCGTCTCCCTCATCAACACGCTGCTCGGCATGCGCATTGACCTCCGCACCCGCAGACCGATCCTGCGCAATAATATGGGCGGCTTCTCGGGACCGGCCGTGTTCCCGGTGGCAGTCCGCATGGTCTGGCAGGTTGCAAACGCCGTCAAAATCCCGGTGATCGGCATGGGCGGCGTTGCAAGCGGCGAGGATGCCGCAGAGCTAATGATGGCAGGTGCTTCGGCGGTGCAGGTCGGCACGGCGATCGTGCAGGATCCTTATGCGCCGCTGCGCATCATAGATGAACTGAACGACTGGCTCGATGCAAACCGCATTCAGACGGCTGCCGAGCTGACAGGAACGGTAAAGCCATGGTAACGAAGCTATACCTTGTGCGCCACGCAGAGGCGGAGGGCAATGCACGCGAATTCTTCCAGGGCAACATTGACACGCCCCTGACGGAGAAGGGCGAAATGCAGCTCCAGTGCCTTGCAGAGCGCTTTTCAGAGATTCCGCTTGATGCGGTTTACACAAGCCCCTTCCAGCGGGCAAAGCTCACTGCCGAAGCAGTCAACCGCAGCCACGGTCTCCCCATCTCGCCGGAATATGATCTGCGCGAGATCAACGGCGGACAGTGGGAGGGCAGAACATGGGCAGAGCTGCCGCAGCTTTTTCCGCGGCAGTATGAGCTCTGGACGACAAAAATGTGGCTCTTCTGCGCGCCCGAGGGCGATGCGATGACGGATGTCTACTATCGCATGCAGGAGATCATGGAGAAGATTGCACGGGAGAATCCCGGCAAGACGGCAGCAGTCGTCTCGCACGGCTGTGCCCTGCGGAATTTCCTTGCGGCAGTCGAATTCCACAGCATCAGCGGTCTGCCGGATGTCGGCTGGTCGGACAACACGGCAGTCTCGCTCGTGGAATTCGATCACGATACGGGCAAATGGTCGCTCATTTTCAAGAACGATTCCACCCATCTGACGCCGGAGCTTTCCACGCTCCGCACTTCGCACTGGAATCGCTATGACGAGGAACGGACATGATCATTTTCGGCGTTGATTTCGGCGATGTACGCACAGGCTTTGCGGTCTGCGACAAGTCAGAGCTGCTGGCTTCCCCGGCAGGCGTGCTGACGGAGCGGCGGTTTGATGTCGCCGCAGAGAAGACCGCAGAGGCGGCGCGCGCCGCACATGCAGAGATGATCGTGGTCGGGCATCCTGTCAATATGGACGGCAGCCGCGGACCGCGTGCGGAGCACTGTGCGGCATTTGCGGAGCTGGTGCGTGAAAAATCGGGGCTCCCGACGGTGCTCTGGGATGAGCGCTGCACGACCGTCTCCGCGCATCAGTATCTGAACGCGACCAACACACGCGGCAAAAAGCGCAAGGCGGTCGTCGATACGGTCGCGGCAACGATCATCCTCGAAAGCTATCTTGCATACCGCAAGAATCAGAGCGCCCCGGCAGAACCGGAGCGCTGAGATCAGTGTATCATATCCGCAACTGTGTCCATCACGGCACCGATGGCACGCGCTGCACGGACAGTCTTTCGCTTGAGGCGGTGCTTTTCGCCTGCCGAGGAAGCTGTGAGCAGATAGCCGACCGTCCCCGCCGCAGCACCGACTGCAAATCCCTTCATGATCGCTGAAAGCTGCATTGCGTTCACTCCTTTCACGGGGTATTATGTGCGGCGCAGCGCAGCTTATACGGAGGCGAAAGATGTATTCCGCAGATGAACTCAATCTGGTCCGCATGCCGGACGAAATACCAAAGTATCAGCTTCAGGAACCGCGCACGATTAACGCCTATATCGGACTGGGCGGCAAGCTCCTGCTGCTGGGCTCTGTGGGGCGTTTGTCACATCTGTATTTTGCAGCGCTCTCCCGTGCAGAGGACGAGGCGCAGAACACCGTGCTGCTTGATGCGATGTATAACGGAACATCATTTCATCTGAAATATGATGACGAGGTACTGAAAGAGATCTACCTCACATCGGATCAGCTTTCGCATGAATGGATCATAATGGAGAATGAGCAGGATGAGATCCGAGAGAAAACACCGGCAGGCTGTGCCGGCGTACTCTCACACGCATACCGGCTGCTTTTCGCAGAAGCCGCCGCACGCGCTGCGGGCGGTATATACATTCAGTCTGTGGAGTACTGGCTGAAGGAATGCGAAGCCTTGGAAACGCTCCCTGATGAGCAGGCTTTTTATAAGCGCTACGGTGCGCTGAAACGCATTCTCAAAGCTGACGAATGCATGCTCCTGTCGGATGACCCCTTCGTGCGCAGTGCGTACCTGAAATTTCAGAAGACATTGCGGAAGGTCAGTCTCCGATTCTATGATTTTCTGCGAAAGTGAAAGGAAATCTATGTCAACGTTACATCTCGTGCTCTTTGAGCCGCGCATCCCGCAGAACACGGGCAGCATCGCACGCACCTGCGCGGTGACCGGCGCAAAGCTGCACCTCATTCACCCGCTCGGGTTCCGCATCGACGACGCGAAGCTCAAGCGTGCAGGTCTCGATTACTGGGATAAACTCGAGATCTTCCATCACGAGAATCTCGCGGCGTTCTTTGCGGCGTATCCGCAGGCAGAGGGCGCGGCAAATCCGTTTTTTTACTTCACTGCAAAAACCGGCACGCTCTACACCGATGTGACCTACCCCGAGGAGACCTTCCTCATTTTCGGGAGAGAGGATCTGGGACTCCCGGATGATGTTCTGAAAGAAAACCCCGGGCGCTGTGTCCGCATCCCGATGCGGGAAACACTCCGCTGCCTGAATCTCAGCAATTCCGTCGCGGTCGCCACCTATGAGGTGCTGCGGCAGCATGACTTCGCGGGGCTTACAAAAGACGGCAGATGGGCAAAATCCGAATGGGAGCCCGAAACGCCGCGTACATATGATATCAGCCAGATATGAGAAAGGAACCACCACCATGCGCAAGGAAAAAATCAAGCTCATGACAGATTCTGTCAGCGACATTACCAGAGAACAGGCAGAGGCACTCGGCATCAAAATGCTCTGCTTCCCGATCACAGTGGACGGCGTCGCTTACCGTGAGGCACAGGATTTCACGAAAGAGGAATTCTACAAAATGGCGGACAGCGCCAAGGAATTCCCGCTCACTGCGCAGCTCACGCCCTTTGAGATCGAGGAGGCATATGAACAGCTCGCGGAAGAGGGCTATACTGATGTGATCTATGTGACCATCGGTGCGGGCGGCTCCGGCACCTATAACAATGCAATGATGGCAAAGCAGTCGTTTGAGGAGAATCACAGCGGCGATGAGAACCGCATGCGCATCCATCTTGTGGACGGCTGCAACTACACCGCGACCTACGGCTATGCCGTCGCGGAGGCTGCAAAGAAGCTCGCACGCGGCGCATCTGTCGCGGAGCTGACCGACTATCTTGAGGACTGGTGCAGACATGCCGGGCTCTATTTTGTCCCGATGACGCTGAAATATGTGAAGCGCTCCGGGCGCGTGAGCGCGGCGGCGGCATTTGCAGGGGAGCTGCTGGGGCTGCGTCCCTTCTGCCGTATCGCAAACTGCAAATCGAGTGTCCTGCAAAAAATCCGCGGAGAAGGCCCGATCATCCAGAAGCTGACCGACTATGCTAAGGAGCATATGCTCCCGCATACGCCGTATATCGTCATGGCGGGCTCGCAGCGCGAATATGCAGAGCAGCTTGCCGCATCGCTCACAAAGACGCTCGGCTATCCGCCGGAGGGCATCTGGCACATCGGCGCGGCAATCGTCTGCAATGCAGGTCCGAATGTCGTCGGCATGGTCATCCGCGAGTCGATGGAAAACGACTGACGCGGAGCTGCACACTTAGGGGGAAACTGATATGAGAAAAAAGATCACGGCAGCGCTCACAGCACTGCTCTGCGCTGCATCACTCTCTGCATGCACCAAATCGGAGAGCAGACCCGCAGAAGAAACGACCGCCGCGACTGCATCCGAAACGACAACAACAGAGCTGACGACCACTGCCGTCACAACGACCGCTGAGACCACAACCGCCGCAGCGGAAACCACGTCTGCACCCGATACCACAGCGGCGGAAAGCACCGATACCACAGCGGATTCCACCGGCACGGCGCCCGCCTCTGCGGACGGCGCAACGCTTCTGCTCTGGAGCGAGCGCGGGTTGGAGGCTGTCCCCGCCGACAGTGAGGGCGGCTACGGCGAACCGCTCTCGGTCGGCGCAGAATATCTCGACTGGACGCTGAAAAGCTATACGGGCACTGTCAGCGGTGACAGCGTTTCGGAGATGAAGGCGGAGTTCAGCCGCGGGAGCGCTCTCAGCGTCAACGGTATCATGACCGTGCTGGCATCCTCCGATCCCGACAATCCGAACGGGCTCTATCTTCGTGTGGACAATCAGGCGGAATTCCCGTATTTCCCCTCGGATACCAGAGAGCGCGGCTGGTTCATCATCGAAAACAAGGAGGATGTTTACGAGTGGCTGGAGCTTGAAGAGCCGCCGGTCTCCGCATCCTACACGATCGCAGTGACGGTTGATGTGACCGCACTCCGTGTCGATCTCCGCACAGGCGGCTATGACACGATCACTGTGACATCGGCTTCCAAGCGGTAAATCATAGCAATATGCCCCCGGTTTTCAGCAGCCGGGGGCATTCTCCTGCCCTTCATCCTGCGCAAGTGCATAGGCAGCCGCAGCCAGGGGCACGCCGAGCAGCAAACCCGCAATGCCGAAAAGTCCGCCGCCGACCACAATCGCCGCGAGCACCCACACCGGCGGCAGCCCGACCGATCCCCCGACAATGCGCGGATAGATGAGATTGCTTTCAAGCTGCTGGAGGATTACGATGAACAGCAGAAACCACAGCGCCTGCTTCGGATCTGCAAGCAGAATGAGCAGCATGCTCGGAATTGCGCCCGCAACGGGACCGAAATACGGCACGATATTCGTGATGCCGACCAGCACGCTGATCAGCAGCGGATACGGAAAATGAAAGAGCAGCATCCCGAGGAAGCAGAGCCCGCCGAGAATCAGCGATTCCTTGAACTGCGAGCTGAGAAAGCGCGCAAAGGTCTCGCAGATGAGACGCAGACGCGAAAGCCATCTTGCCCCGTGCGGTGCGCTGCGTGCGGCAAGGCGGCGGAGACCCGCGAGCAGCCTGTCCCGGTCGGCGAGCAGATACATCGAAAACACCGCGCCGATGCCGATATCCGCAAAGCAGCGCAGGACAGCCGCCGTGTGCCCGTAGGTCTTGAGCAGAAGCTCCGGCAGACTGCCCTGCACCTGCTGTATCATCTCCTCAAGCCGCTCGGCAGGCAGCACGGTGTTCCAGGGCGACTGCGGATAGTGCGCAAACCATCGGCGGAGGGTCTCGCCGTAGCTGCCGAGATTCTCCCCCAGCAGCCGCAGCGACGCGCCGAGCTGCGGGATCAGCACGCAGATGATGCTGATGAAAATGAGCAGCGGCGGCAGCGCGGCACCCGCAAGCGCAGTTATGCGGATGAGCCGGGTGTGCGGCTTCCGGCGGCGGCGCTCTGCGAAGGCGGTGAGATCGCTGTGCAGGCGGTCGAAGGAGGGGGAGAGCATGGTCGCGAAGAGGACGCCGAGCAGCAGCGGACGCACGGCGTGGAGCACATAACGAACCGCAGCAAAGAAGCCCTCATAGCGCAGGATGATGAACGCGAGCAGCAGCAGTGCCGCGCCGCTCAGCACAATCAGCCGGAACAGCGGACTGCGGAGCGTCGAAAAGAATTGTCTTCGGTTTGCCACTACATAATCCCTCCTTCTGCGATAAATCAGAATATAGCTAAATTCGCAATGCGCAATTCGCAATGCGCAATTGCGGTATCACCTTTCGGCGATGATGATAATGAGGCTTCGCCCCAATCCCCATG
>JAEEXH010000023.1 GCA_016291435.1 Oscillospiraceae bacterium | reverse complement strand
AGGAGGAGGATATGCCCTTCCTCGAGGACGGCACCCCGCTCGATATCTGCCTGAACCCGCTGGGCGTTCCGTCCCGTATGAACATCGGTCAGGTGCTCGAGGTCCATCTCGGTATGGCTGCCAAGGCACTCGGCTGGCATATCATGACGCCGGTCTTCGACGGCGCACACGAGGATGACATCCGCGAGTGCTTCCGCCTTGCACAGAAGCAGAACGAGGAGCGCAATGCCGGCAAGACCGAGGAGACCTTCACGCTCGCTCCGATGCAGAAGGTCATCGACACCACATCCATTCCGCTTTCTGAGGACGGCAAGTTCACCGTCTACGACGGCAGAACCGGCGACAAGTTCGACAACCGCGTTACCGTCGGATATATGTACTACCTCAAGCTCCATCACCTCGTTGACGATAAGATCCACGCACGTTCCGTCGGCCCGTATTCGCTGGTTACCCAGCAGCCGCTCGGCGGTAAGGCGCAGTTCGGCGGTCAGCGTTTCGGTGAGATGGAAGTCTGGGCGCTCGAGGCTTACGGCGCCGCCTACACGCTGCAGGAGATCCTGACAGTCAAGTCTGACGATACGACCGGCCGTGTCAACACCTACGAGGCAATCGTCAAGGGGCAGAATGTCCCGCGTCCGGGCATTCCGGAGTCCTTCAAGGTGCTCATTAAGGAAATGCAGTCTCTGGGTCTCGATGTCCGCGTGCTCGATGAGGACGGCCAGGAGATCGACCTGAAGCAGACCTTTGACGACGATCTGCCGCCGCAGGGTCAGCGCGAGATCGACGATGAGAACATCGGCGATACCACGCACTATGAGGATGCCGAGATGGGCGAGGCTGGCTACGGCACTGCCATGTACGGCGAGGATACCGAGACCTTTGAGGTCGAGCAGGGTGAGCCCGGTGCGAAGTCGGAGGACGACGATGACTTCGGCTTTGACGAGGAGCCCGATGACGCCGCTGCCTATCAGGAAACCGACGACGGCTTCTCCGACGAGGATCTGTGAGCAGATCCCATTGTATGAACCATGATCCGATGTGTGCCGCAGCACGGAAGCGGCGGCATGCACCGGCATTATAGACGATGAGGAGGTAACGCTTTGGAATTCACCACCTTTGATTCCATCAAGATCGGTCTGGCTTCCCCGGAGCAGATCCGCAAGTGGAGCTACGGCAGGGTTGAGCGACCGGAAACAATCAATTACCGCACACAGAAGCCGGAAAAGGGCGGCCTGTTCTGCGAAAAGATATTCGGACCGACGAAGGACTGGGAGTGCTACTGCGGCAAGTTCAAGAAGGTGCGCTTCAAGGGCAGAGTCTGCCCGAACTGCGGCGTTGAGATCACCCGCGCAAAGGTCAGACGCGAGAGAATGGGTCACATTGAGCTCGCAGCACCGGTCGCGCATATCTGGTACTTCAAGGGCACGCCCGCATGCATCCGTCAGGTGCTCGGCGATCTTTCCCAGAAGGATCTTGAAAATATCATCTATTTCACGAAGTATATCGTCACCGATCCCGGTGAGCCCGATCCGGTTCATGAGGGACAGTTCATGACCGGTCTCCTGAAGCAGCAGACGCTGACCGAGGAGGAGTATGAGGAAGCACAGAAGCGCTTCCCCGGCGAGTTCAAGGCTGAGATGGGCGCCGGCGCGATTCTGCATCTCCTGCAGGAGTATTCTCAGGATCGCTACGACAAGTTCCGCGACAAGATGATCGCAGAGGGCAAGCTCTCTCTGGAGCCCGATCAGCTCGATGTCTGCCGCAGCTGCGAAATGGGTCACAACTGCCGTGAGTGCTCTTACTGCGACTGCGTTGAGGATGAGTGGAAGAATAACCTCGACATGGCCTGCGATCAGCTCAAGGAAGAGGTCAAGAAGCTCGATGAGAAGGCGACCGGCAGATCTACTGCCAAGAGCCAGAAGCGCGGCAAGCTCTTGAAGCGCCTTGAGATCCTTGAGGCATTCCGTCAGTCCGGCAACCGTCCCGAGTGGATGATCATGACCGTGCTGCCGGTGATCCCGCCCGATATCCGCCCGATGGTCATGCTCGACGGCGGCAGATATGCCACCTCCGACCTGAATGACCTCTACCGCAGAGTCATCAACCGCAACAACCGTCTGGAACGCATGCTCCAGCTCAAGGCGCCGGATATCATCGTGCGCAATGAGGCGCGTATGCTTCAGGAGGCGGTCGATGCGCTCATCGACAACGGCAGACACGGCAAGGATGTCACAGGCCCGAACAACCGCAAGCTCAAGTCGCTCTCCGATATTCTCAAGGGCAAGCAGGGACGCTTCCGTCAGAACCTGCTCGGTAAGCGTGTTGACTACTCCGGCCGTTCCGTTATCGTTGTCGGTCCGGAGCTGAAGATCTACCAGTGCGGTCTCCCGAAGGAGATGGCGCTCGAGCTCTTCAAGCCGTTCGTGCTGAAGCGTCTTGTCGATATCGGCAAGATCCAGAATATCAAGAGCGCCCGCAAGATGGTTGACCGTGCAAACGACGACGTCTGGGATGCACTTGAGCATGTCATCAAGGATCACCCCGTTCTGCTGAACCGTGCGCCTACACTGCACAGACTCGGCATCCAGGCGTTTGAGCCGGTGCTGGTCGAGGGCAGAGCGCTGAAGCTCCATCCGCTCGTTTGTACCGCTTTCAACGCGGACTTCGACGGCGACCAGATGGCTGTCCATCTGCCGCTGTCCGCAGAGGCACAGGCTGAGGCACGCTTCCTCATGCTCGCTGCGAATAACCTTCTGAAGCCGTCTGACGGTAAGCCTGTTGCCGTCCCGACGCAGGATATGATCCTCGGCTCCTATTACCTCACGATGCAGAAGTCGGGCGAGCCCGGCGAGGGCAAGGTCTTCCGCGATGTCGATGAGGCAATGATGGCATACAATGAGCACGACATCACGCTGCACTCGAGAGTGCGTGTGCGCGTCACCCGCGAGACCGCCGGCAAGAAGGCATCCCGCATCATCGGCTGCACCGTCGGCCAGCTCATCTTCAATGAGATCATTCCGCAGGATCTCGGTTTCGTCAACCGTACCGATCCTGAGCATGAATTCGACCTCGAGATCACCGAGACCGTCTCCAAGGGCGTCCTCTCGAAGATCATCGACCGCTGCATCCGCATCCACGGCGTCACAATGACCGCTGAGGTGCTCGACCGCATCAAGGCGCTCGGCTACAAGTATTCCACCAAGTCGGGTCTGACCGTTGCCGTCATCGACGCGACGATCCCGCCTGAGAAGAAGAGCATCCTTGCGGAAGCCGATGCAAAGGTGGATCGCCTGAACGAGCAGTATCAGTTCGGCTATATCTCCGGCGAGGTCAAGTACGAGCAGGTCTGCCGCGTCTGGCAGCAGGCAACTGACGCCATCACCGAGGCGCTGAAGGCAAACCTTGACCCGTACAACCCGATCAACATTATGGCGGATTCCGGTGCGCGTGGTTCTATCAACCAGCTGCGTCAGCTCGCAGGTATGCGCGGACTGATCGCGAACACCTCCGGTGCGACCATCGAAATTCCGGTCCGTTCCAATTACCGTGAAGGTCTGAACATTTCCGAATACTTCATCTCCAGCCGCGGCGCGAGAAAGGGTCTTGCCGATACCGCTCTCCGTACCGCTGACTCGGGTTACCTGACCCGCCGTCTGGTCGATGTTTCGCAGGATGTCATCATTCACGAGGTTGACTGCGGCTCCAATGAGGGCATCGAGGTCTACTGCATCAACGACGGTCACCGCGACCTCGAAAAGCTGCAGGAGCGCCTGATCGGCAGATACCTCGTCGAGGATCTCCGCGACGAGAAGTCCGAGCTGTTCATTCCGAAGACCCGCGCAATGACCGCTGCCGATGCAGACAAGATCGTTGCGGCAGGCATCACCCATGTCAAGATCCGCTCCGTCCTCGGCTGTAAGGCAAAGAAGGGTGTCTGCGCGAAGTGCTACGGCATCAACCTCGCAAACGGCAACCTCGTCTCTGTCGGTGAGGCAGTCGGCATCATCGCCGCACAGTCCATCGGTGAGCCGGGTACCCAGCTCACGATGCGTACCTTCCACACGGGCGGTATCGCAAACTCCGGTGACGACATCACACAGGGTCTTCCGCGTGTTGAGGAGCTGTTCGAGGCAAGACGTCCGAAGAACGGCGCAATCCTTGCAAAGAGCTCCGGCATCGTCCGCCTCAGCGAGGACAACGGCATCAAAACGATCATCATTCACGATCCCGAGACCGACACCGATTCCACGCCCTACACGATCCCGTATAACTACCATCTCGCACCCGCCATCCGTGACGGTGCAGAGATCCAGCGCGGCGATCGCCTGACGACCGGCTCCATTTACCCGATGGATCTGCTGGAAATCCTCGGCGTGCAGAAGGTGCAGGACTATATCATCGACGAGATCCAGTTCGCTTACCGTCAGCAGTCGGTTGACATCAACGATAAGCACATCGAGGTCATCCTGCGCCAGATGATGCGCAAGGTCATGATCGCAGATCCGGGCAGCAGCACGCTGCTTCCGGAGGCAATGGTCGATAAGCGCGATGTGGATGCGATCAATGCAGGGATCCAGGCACGCATCGACGCGGGTGAGACCGATCTGAGACTGGTCACCTTCCGCCCGACGCTGCTCGGTATCACCAAGGCATCTTCGTCCTCCGAGAGCTTCATGTCGGCGGCATCCTTCCAGGAGACCGCAAAGGCGCTCACCGATGCCGCGATCAACGGCAAGAGCGACTATCTGCTCGGTCTGAAGGAAAATGTCATCATCGGCAAGCTGATCCCGGCAGGTACCGGCATGCCGCAGTATAACCATGTGCAGGTCGTGCGCGCGGACGGCTACCCGGCAGAGCATACGCCTGCTGCCATCCCGCAGCAGTTCTGATGCAGGGACGCTGAACAACGGGGGACTCCGCGGGTTGTGGAGTCCCCCTTTTATTTTGACAATTCTGAGGAGAATCTATGAAACGATACAAAAGAACAGGAAGACAGCTGCTCTGTGCGCTGCTGGCTGCCGGCGTGTGCGGCACAGGGATGATGTACTGCGTCTCGGCGGCAGAGGACGGCGCCGCGGAGACCACAACTGCCGCACAGCAGGAAGCACCCGCAGACACCGGAACAACTGCCGCAGCAGCGCCCGCGGAAACGACCGGCGCAGCAGGGGAGACACTGGGCTCAATGGAGTTTGAGGATCTCCCGGACGGCACGCTGCGGCTCAAATCCTTCCGCTGGTTTGACGAGCCGGTCGTCACCGTGCCCGCGGATGTGAACGGCAAAGCCGTCACCGAGATCGGTCAGCGTGCGTTCCAGTATTGCTATGCCGATGAGGTCGTGCTGCCGGAGACAGTCACGAAGATCGGCGACGAAGCCTTCGCCGGCAATGCCTACATGAAGAAAATGACAATCCCCGCAGGCTGCACCTCGATCGGCTACCGCGCCTTTGCAGAGTGCGATTTGCTCGCGGAGGTCACAATCCCGGAGAGCGTCACTTATATCGGCTATCTCGCCTTTGACAGCACACCCTTCTATCTCAGCGGGCAGGAGGATTTCACCGTGCTGGGCGGCGGCGTGCTCTATGCCTACAACGGCACGGCGGCGGATGTGACGATCCCTGCGAATGTCGCCGTGATCGGCCCCTATGCCTGCTCGAATCACGCCGAGATGAAGTCGGTCACGATTCCCGACTCCGTGAAGACCGTCTGGGACGGCGCCTTCGACAACTGCCCCGAGCTGAAAACGGTTCAAGCCCCCGCGACCTTTGACTATGTGGACGCGGCAGCTTTTGTGAACACTGCTTTCTACAACGATTTTTCCGGCGATTTTCTCATGCTCGGCGACTATCTGCTGCATTATGCCGGCAAGGAAACCGAGGTGCATGTCCCGGACGGCGTGCGCGTCGTGAATGACTCCGCCTTTGAGGGCAACACCGCATTTACCACGCTGCTTCTGCCGGATTCGGTCGAGCGCGTCGGCAGAGCGGCATGCTACCGCTGCACCTCTTTGCAGGTTGTCACGCTCGGCGACAAGGTGCAGGCAATCGGCGATATGGCGTTCTACGGCTGCGAGACCCTGCGCTATCTGCGCGTCGGGCATCAGCTTTCAGCGATCGGCGATTACGCCTTTGCGGGATGCAGGGATCTGGAAACCGTCTATCTTCCCGATACGCTGACGTCGATCGGCGACAAGGCATTCGGCTATGTCTGGAATCTCGATACCTCGCAGTATGACAAGATGAGCACCGCTCTGACGCTCTATTCCAACACCGAAGCCGCGAAGACCTATGCGCAGGCAGAGGGCATCAAACTGGAGCCGCTCCCGGAGACCGAAAACACCGAGCCGCCTCCCCAGGTCACGACCGTGACCACAGAGCAGGGCGCAGGCATCATTTCCGGCAAGGCATGGATCCCCGCAGCAGGACTGGGCGGCGTGCTCGTGCTGATCGGTGCGGTCACCTTTGCCGTGAGAAAAAAGAAGAAGGGCTGAGACGTATGCATTTCACATATTGCCCGGACTGCGGAGAAAAGCTCATTCCGCGCACACTCGGCGATGAGGGCGCCGTGCCGTGGTGTACGCACTGCGAAAGACCGCTCTTTGACATGTTCAGCACATGCGTGCTGTCCGTGCCGGTCAGCAGCCGCGGCGAGATCGGTCTGATCCGGCAGAGCTACGGAAACCGCGAGACCTTTGTCGGCGTTGCGGGCTACATGAAGCCCGGCGAGACCGCCGAGGATGCCGCCCTGCGCGAGCTCTCCGAGGAGATCGGTCTCACGGGGCTCTCGCTGCGGTATCAGTTCAGCGCGTGGCACGAAAGCCGCGGTCAGCTCATGCTCTGCTTTGCGGCGGATCTGCCCGCAGAGGCGCCGGATTTCCGGCTCTCGGGCGAGGTCTCCGAGGCGAAATGGTTTTCGCCGGAGGCGGCAGCGGGCGCTGTGCGCAGCGGCAGCATCATAGAGCGGCTTGTGCGTCAGGTCTGCCAAAATCTGAAGAATTGTTAAACCTGCAAAAAGTACTTGCAAAAATGCTCGAAATCTGCTATAATAATAGAATCAGGACTATGACATCGTTATGTTAGGATGAGGGATGGCAATGATCGGCTATTATAGCTATACAGTGATACTGACATATCTTGGATTTGTCTGCGGCTCCGTCGGGCTCTATTTCGCGGCACACGGCAGCACGAATGCAGCGATCATCATGCTGCTGCTGGCAGGCTTCTGCGATATGTTTGACGGCAAGGTCGCAAAGACCAAGAAAAACCGCACCCCGCAGGAGTGCAGGTTCGGCATTCAGATCGACTCGCTTTCGGATATGGTCTGCTTCGGGCTTCTGCCCCCGATGATCGCATTCAGCATCGGCATGCAGCACCCGGTCTGCATCGCGGTTTACAGCTGTTACAGTCTCGCGGCGCTGATCCGGCTCGCATATTTCAATGTCTCCGAGGAGGAGCGCCAGCAGGTGACGACAGAGCGCAGAAAGGTCTATGAGGGACTGCCGGTCACATCGGTCGCGCTGATCATTCCGCTGCTGTTTGCCTTCCGCAATGACATCGGCGAGGCGTTCCCGATTGTCGGCACGATTGTCTATGCAGTGATTGCATGTCTTTTCGTTACGCGCTTCACGCTGAAAAAGCCGGGCATGCGCGTGATGATGCTGTTCATCGTTGCCGGTGCGCTGGAGCTCGCGCTGCTGATCTTCAAGCATCTGCATCACTAAAAACTGAATCGAATGGAGGAATCCGCCATGTCGGAACCGCAGGAAGAAAAAATCGCAGCCGAAAAGGGCCTGATGATTTGTGACCGCGAAGGGAATCCGACGGCGGATTCCTGTGCTTCTCAGGGGAAGCTCTTAAAGCTCCTCTACGGCAATCCTGTCGGGCGTGCTTCGCTGAAGCTGCTGACGCAGCCGATTGTCTCGTATCTGGCAGGCGCCGCGCTCGATCACCCGCTCTCGACGGCGGCAATCCCGCCCTTTGTGCTGAAAAAGCACATCAAAATGGACGACTTCGCCGAGGAGACCTACCGCAGCTTCAATGCGTTTTTCACGCGCCCGATCAAGCCCGCGGCGCGTCCGATTGACCGCGACCCCGAGGCGCTCATCTCCCCCTGCGACGCGAAGCTCTTTGTCGTGCCGGTCACGGAGGAGGCGCGGTTTACCGTCAAGGGCGCGGAATACAGCACGGCGGCGTTTCTCGGCTGCCGGAAGCTCGCGGCGGCATATGCGGGCGGGCAGTGCCTCATTTTCCGCCTGACGCCGGACGATTATCACCGCTACTGCTATCCCGACAACTGTGAGGTCGGCAAGACACGCTGCATCAAGGGCATCCTGCACACGGTCAATCCCGTTTCCGCGGAGCATGTCAAGGTGTATCACACCAACACCCGCACTGTGACGATGCTGCACACGGAGCATTTCGGGCGGGTTTTACAGATCGAGGTCGGCGCGATGTTTGTCGGCAGGATTGTGAACCACCCGCACGGGAAGCATATGGAGCGCGGCGTCGAAAAGGGATACTTTGAGTTCGGCGGCTCGACCGTCGTGCTGATGCTGGAGGCGGGCAAGGCGGCGATCGACCCGCAGATTCTGCGCAACTCCGAAAACGGCGCCGAGACGATTGTGCGATACGGTTCGAGAATCGGCAAAGCCCTGCGATGATTCCATACTATAATTATTATTACACTATAGCCGAATTTACAACGCGCAATTCGCAATGCGCAATTGCGGTATCGTCTTACGACGATGATCTATCGTGGGACTCCGTCCCAAGCCCCATGGAGCCGCGAAAAAAAGGGGCTCGATGATTGCGAATCAAACCAGACGCAGCGCAGGGATCCCAATTCAAAATTCGTCGGCGCCGGCCGACACAACAATTGCGAATTGCGCATTCTGATTTATCATAGTAACCGCGTAATATTACAATGCCCCGAAGCACTTTGGAATGCTTCGGGGCATTGCGTTTCTTATTTCCGGATCAGCTCCGGCGGGATCTCCGCGGGATCAAACATGACCTTCGAGCGGTTGTCGCGGACGAGCGTGCGCTCCGTGACCCTGCCGGTTGCTTTTTCCGTTGTCACCTTGTAGATCTTCGAGTATCTGTAATACTTGTCGCCCTCCCTGCGGAAGTGGTGATCCTCCTCCTCCAGCGCATAGCTCCACGGGAATTCCGCTGTGCTGCGGAGCTCTCCGTAAAGGCGGTTGTCGGCGCACCAGAGCACGAGCTGCACATTGCGGTCGGTGTCATTGCGGAAGCGGTAGTCGATGTAATTATAGCTGACCGATGTGCCCGAGCTGAACGGCACGCGCTTGCCGTGGTCGGGCGCCAGTGCATCGGAATGTGCGTGGAATTCCGTCACGGTGAGCGGGCTGTGCAGCACCATATAGTGGATCGTGTTTGCGAGATTGCAGAGCCCGCCGCCGATGCCGGCAGTCAGGCGGTTGCAGATGAGAATGCGTCCGTCGCGGTAGCCTTTGCGCTTTGTGATGCTGCCGACGGTCTGCCAGAAGGAGAAGGTCTCCCCGGGGTGAATGACGAGCCCGCTGATTTTTGCGGATGCAAGCGCGATGTTCACCGCCTTGTTTTCCTGCAATTTCGGGTCGATGCCTTTGCCGGTCTTGATCAGCCCGGAGCTGTATGCAGACACGACGCAGGGCAGTTTTTCTTCGGTGTGCGTTTTCGCGATTTTGTCAGAGCTTACGAGATTTTTGCAGCAGCGGAGCAGCTTCTCCTTTGCCTCTGAGATCGCGTAGGTCAGCGGGCTGATCTCACAGAAGAGCCTGCGCTGTTTTTTCTCAGCCATATGGGTCAGTCCCTTTCGTTTGTCAGAATATCCCCGAGCCTGCCGCAATACTTCTTCTGAAGCCGCCGCAGAAAGAGGATCACATATTCCAGATAGCGCCGTTTGCCGATGTGTGTTTCCTCCGGCAGACGGATGAAATGCACAAGGATGCTTGCCATGCCGCTGCGGTTTGCGCCGAGGATGTCGGTGAAGATCTGGTCGCCGACGACCACGGTTTCCGCAGGGGATACGCCGAGCAGCTCCGCCGCCCTGCGGTAGCCCTTCGGATCGGGCTTGTCCGCATCGCAGACATAGGGCAGCCACGGCATGTTTCTGATGAACCGCTCGCAGCGTGGGGCATCGTTGTTCGAGAGCAGCAGCGCCTTCATGCCGGTCTCGCGGAGCGCCGCAAAATACGCCTCGATCTCCGGCGTCGCGTCATCGCCGTGATGCACAAGCGTGTTGTCAATGTCAAAGATCATCGCACGGATCCCCCGCGCAAGGAGCTTTTCGGTGTCGATCCGAAAGACGCTTTCCGCACATTCATAGGGGTAATACTGACTCAGCATAACGCAGCCGCCGGTTCTTTCATATAGGCGCAGACCTTGTCGATCTGTTCCGGGAAGCTCCCGCCGAAGCAGCCGTCAAAGAAGGCACTTCCGATCGTGAAGGCAGCAGGGGAGATAGCTTTCAGCTCATCGAGCCGTGCAAAGCTGTTGACGCTGCCCGCAATGCAGACAGGTGCGCCGACGGCTTCGGTGAAGCGCCGGATCAGCGCGGGAGCGTCGCCGGTGAAGCGGTAGCCGAGCAGGTCAATGCCGTATGCGCCCTTCGCAAGATATGACTTTGCCTCGGCGATCATCCCGTCGATGCTGCCTTCCAGCACAGAGGGCCGGTCAAAGACCTCGCCGACAAAGGGCATATAGCGGATGCCGTGCGCTTTGCAGAGCGCGCAGACCGCATCCGAGAAAACGGTTCCCATGAGATAATCACAGCCGCAGGCGACTGCCATTTCCGCACCGGCACGGCATTCCTCCTCTGTGTAGGCGACAACCTCCAGCACGGTCTTTTTGCCGCAGCGCTTCATCTCGGCAAAGAGCGCCTGCATCTCAGGGAGGGGGAGCGGCGCTTCCTTGAAGCCCCAGTATTCCGCGGCGCTTTCCTTACACTGTGCGAAGATTTCTGCGGCATCTGAGACGGTGCAGTCGTTGTATGTCAGCATAACGACCAGCACGGGTGTGTGTGTCATATTGGTTCCTTTCCGATTCTGCGTGAAAATACGCGAATCTCATCGGGATCAGACTGAACTGATGCTATTATAGCACATTTCTGCAAAAAATGCAATCTGTCAGGGGCTTTTCGCACTTTAAGATTTTATGACGGCAGCGCAGAAAAGGCGCCGGAAGCATCTCTGCCCTCGGCGCCTCATTGCGTTTATGTGTGCATGCGGAGATTACTGTGCAGCAGCCGCAGTGGTATCAGCAGCAGCAGCGGTGGTGTCGGCAGCCGCCGCGGTGGTATCCGCAGCCGGAGCAGCCTCGCCGGTCGCGTCGGTGGTGTCGCCGCCCTCAGCAGCCGCATCGCCGGTGCCGGTGACAGTGAAGTCAACCTCGATCTTCGACCACTTTGCCACATCGGCAGGGTCAAGGATCATCGAAGAATACTCGCCGAACTCGCCGCTCACAGCGCCGGCAGCCGTGTGGCCGTCCTCCGGGATGGAGCTGACATAGGAGTTGTAGATATTCGCACGCATCTCAGTGCCGTCATCGGAGGAGGTGTAGTTCTTGGCGGTCAGGTTGATCGCCTTGCCGTCCACGCGGATCTCCTTGATCTCAATGCTCATGTTCGGGTAGAGCTTGGTGCCGTCAATCACCTTGACGGCTGCAAACGAGACACCCTCGCATACATAGCCCTCGAACGGGCCCTGACCATCCGTGATATCATACTGTGCGCCGGTGGTGCCGACATTGACGCTGACGGTGTAGTCGCCGTCGCCGGTGATCGGGGCAACGCCTGCGTCATAGGTGAGGATATCCTCATCCGAGCCCCAGTACTGCACCCACCACTGGCCGTCAGCGATTGCGAGGATGGCATCGCCGCTCTTTGCGACAACAGCCGGCTCGATCTCGAGATCATCTGCGGACGGAGCAACATCGACGACAGCAGCAGTTTCAGCGGTCGTGGTGGTTCCTGCGGTGGTGGTGGTCTCAGCGGAAGACTCAGCCACAGAGGAGCTGCCGCCGCATGCAGTACATGCAGCGAGCACCATTGCGGAAGCGCAGAGCGCAGCAAGCAGTTTCTTGGTCATAATCAATACCTCTTTCACATGTTGTTATGTTTCTGTTCGGTGTATGCAGCAGCGCAGCGGTCAGGAACGCCGTTTGCCGCCTCACATATCAATATCATACAACAAATCGCAATAAAGTGCAAGAGGGCAAGTGTCCGAACATTGACAAAAATGAGCTGCGAAATTCTTGCAAGATGCACAAATTCGTGCACAATCTGACACTTGGAATGACAAAACAACATAGCTGATAGGCAGATTCCTCCCCCGGATTTTACGTGCAAACTACAAATAGGAGAATTCTTGTGCCGAATCGCGGCGTTTCCGTGTAAAATATACGTAAAGTTTTTTTCTCCCGGGTATTTACAAAATCAAAGGAATGTGCTATAATAAGAAAAATATCTGCACAGATTCCATATACCTTTTATAATATATATAAGGCGTTTTACACATGACGGAATGCGATCTGTGCAACGGAGGGATACCGCATGAAAAACGGGATCCGTATGTCTGACATTGCCAAGGAAATGGGCGTCAGCGTCGTGACAGTCTCGAATGCGCTGAACGACCGGGGCGGCGTCAGTGAGGAAATGAAGCAGAAGATCCGCGCACGCGCATCTGAGCTTGGGTACCGCCCTTCCGCGCCGCGTTCCCCGCGCAAACCCGCTGCCGATGTGCAGCAGGAGAGCGGCAGCGTCGGCATCCTCACCAGCGAGCGCTTTGCAGGTCCCCGCGGCACCTTTTACTGGTTCCTGACCGCAGGCGTCTCCAAGGAGCTCACGCAGCATAACCTCTATTCTGTCTATGAGAGCGTTTCCGCTGCCGACGAGCAGGAAGGTGTCCTTCCGCGCATCGTCGCAGACAGACAGGTGCGCGGGCTCATCATCGTCGGGCAGCTTGCGAGATCCTATCTCGACCGGCTCGCCGCGACCCATATCCCGATGATCTTCCTCGATTTCTACGACAAGCACAGCGAGATCGACGCGGTCATCTCGGATAACTATTATGACAGCTACCTCATCACCGACCGGCTCGTGCAGCTCGGCCACCGCGACATCGGCTTCATCGGCACGGTGACCGCGACCAGCAGCATTCACGACCGCTTCCTCGGATATGTCCGCTGCCTGATGGAAAACGGCATCCCGTATCACGAGGAGTGGACGCTCCCGGACCGCTTCGCGAACGGCAATCTGCTGCCGGAGCTGAAATATCCCGGGAAGCTCCCGACTGCGTTCGTCTGCAACTGCGACGAGACCGCCTTCCGCGTGATCGGCGACCTGCAGCGGATGGGGCTCAGCGTGCCGGAGGATATCTCCGTCACAGGATACGATAATTATACCGTGTCCGATATGTGTGTCCCCGCGATCACGACCGTCGAGGTCGATCTCACAGAGATGGCGCATACCGCCGTCAGCCTGCTGCTCGCAAGGCTCCGCGACCCGCTGAAGCCTGCCGCAAGGCACGTCATCCCCGGGCGCGTCATCATCAAACAGTCGATGGCTGAGGCAAAAAATCGGGATGAAGTCTCAGGTTAGTCGAAACAACTAAAAAAACTTAGAAAAATTTGGACAAAAAATAATTGCAATCCGGATTTTTCTGTGGTATAATTATTCTATGGATCTATGTGTGGCTATTGCTATGCCCTGTTGCAGATGCACCTGACGTGTCCTGACCGCGTCCATGTGTAAAGCAACCAGCTGCACAGGACATATCTGCGGGCGCATCGGTGCGGCTCAGACCGCTGCCGCCCGTTTAACGAAGCACAGGAGGTGGTTTTTATGCCGAGTTATACCTATACGGCGAAAGACGCAGTAGGCAATGTCCGAAAAGGACAAATGACGGCAGAGAACGAGACTGAGTTTCTGGCTAGAATCCGCGAAAAGGGAATGTATGTGACCGAGTTCAAGGAGCGTGCCACCAACACCAAGACGGTCAAGAAGTTCAAGACACAGGAGCTTGCATTCGCGACCCGTCAGATGGCGGCGATGCTGACTTCCGGTCTGACGCTCGTCAAGGCGCTTGACATTCTCTGCAAGGAACAGGAAAGCGAAGCATCCCGAAACGTCTGGCGAGACGTTTACGAGAACGTCCAGAAGGGTGAATCCTTCTCCGACGCCCTCGAAGTCCACGGAAGCGTCTTCCCGACGCTGATGACCTCCATGATCGCCGCCGGTGAAGCATCCGGTTCGCTCGACGTCATCATGCAGCGACTCTCCGACTACTACGCTAACCAGAACAAGATCGCAAACACGATCAAGTCCGCAATGATCTACCCGATCATCCTCGTCGTCATCACGATCGCGGTCGTCATCGGCGTCTTCGTGTTCATCATGCCGACCTTCACCGATCTGTATGATGATCCTTCGCAGATCCCCCCGCTGACCGCAGCCATGATGGCAATCGGCGAATTCATGACAAAGCACTGGTTCATCCTGATTGCGATTGTTCTTGTCATTGTGTTCGTCTTCATCTACGCTTTGAAGCTGCCAGACTTCCGGCTCAAATGGGATAAGTTCATTATCAAGGGACCGGCGTTCGGCAAGCTCGTTACCACCATTTATACAGCGCGTTTCGCGCAGACGATGGCTTCTCTGTATTCCGCCGGTCTGCCGATGGTCGAGTGCCTGAAGCGCTCCTCCGATACGCTGAACAATTCTTATATCTCCCTGAAGTTCCGCGAGATCGTGGATGAGGTCAAGAGCGGTGAAACGCTCAGCTCCTCGATCCAGAGAGCTGACATCTTCTCTTCGATGTTCTGCTCCATCATCTTCGTCGGTGAGGAAGCCGGTGCGCTGGATGACATCCTTGCAAAGACGGCTGAGTATTACGACGAAGAAGCGGACGCCGCTGTCAAGCGTCTGTGCTCGTTGCTCGAGCCGGTCATGCTCATCGTTCTGGGTATCGTTATCGGTCTCGTCTGCGGCGCGTTCTTCCCGGCACTGTACGGCTCCCTCGGCGGCATGGAGAATACCTGATCCGAAGGAAACCCGTTCGGACAGAGAATTGTCCGGCAAGCAAACCAAAAGCGTTCGTCTGCGGCGGCAGAATCTGCGCCGCCGCGGACTGATCCCATGCAAATAAAATCAGAGAGGTGGATTACATACAATGCTTTCCTTTGACATTACCGACCGTAATATCAGGATTATCAAGGGCTCTGAGAGCGGCGGCAAGATCCGTATCAGCTCTGCGGCAACCCTGAACCTTGAGGAAGAGGTCATCGTAAACGGCCATGTGCGCGACGTTCCGCGTCTGGCAACCCTCATCAACCAGGTGCTCCGTACCAACAAGATGCCTGACAAAGAAGCAATCGTCAGCATCTCCTCCAACATGACAATCTTCAAGGAACTGCATATCCAGAAGGCTGAAAAGCAGCAGGATTTCATGAAGATGGTCCGTGCTGAGATGGCAACCGCACTCGGTATCGACGAGTCCTACTCCGTTTCCTATATTATCGTCGGTGATTCCGACCAGCTCGAGGGCGGCGTCAAGGTTCTCGCAACCGCCTGCCCGTATGAAGTCGTTGACTGCTACAAGCGCGTGTTCAACATGCTCCAGATCTCGCTCAGAAGCGTTATGATCGGCTGTAACTGCATCACCAAGGTGCTGCTCGCAGACACCAAGGTCAAGTCCAAGATGCCGCTGCTCGCTGTCCAGATCGACAACAACTTCATCTCGCTGAACCTCTACGAGGACAATCAGCTTTCGTTCTCCCGTTTCGCATCCATTTCCGCTGAGGACTACGATGACTCTCCTGACTACGTCTTCGAGGCCGTCAACGAAAACATCTTCCGTATGCTCCAGTTCCAGAAGAGCAAGCCGGGCGCTGCTGCAATCGAGAATGTCGTCTTCTACGGCGATACCCGTGAGTATGTCCGCCTGACCAATGAGCTCGAGAAAATGGGCATCCGCACCAGCATCATCAGCGTCCCGCCCCAGATCCACGGCTACGAGAACCTTGAGTTCTCCTCCTACGCCAACGCGATCGGCGCAATGTTCAAGCGCAACAAGGACACTGAGCGCATCAACCTCCTCGAGACGGATACCGTCAACAACAACCGCATCAAGTCTGATTCCTCCTACTACTTCATCCTGATCGGTTCGATCGTTGCGTCCCTCGTGCTCTGCTTCGTGGCATGGCTCGTGCTCGCAATCCAGGATAAGGTCGTCAAGAATGAGATGCAGGAGATCAAGGATAAGCAGGAATCTGCATACTGCAAGGATCTGATCGCACAGCTCGAAGATCTCGACGCCAAGCAGAGCGCAATGCGCACCTACCTTGACGGCGTGACCACTGCTTACGATGAGTATTCGAGCCGCCCGTACCCGCTCTCCAAGACCTATGACCTGATCGAGGATACCATCCATGATGTCGTCACCGATGCATGGAAGGAAGAGATCGAGGCAGACAGCGCGCTGAACGGCAAGGCAAGAACCGAGGCTGACTTCAGCCAGTACTATGATATTGACAATATCGCCTATGCTGACGGCTACTACAGCATGAATGTGACAATGCGCGGCAAGATTGACGAGCCGTTCCAGAAGCTTCCGGCAGACCTGATCGCTGCATTCCGCAAGCTCGATAAGGAAATCTACAATGTCCCGTATAGCGGTTACGTTGTGACCTTCCTCAAGAACGACGCGGAGGCACAGCAGGCTGCACAGCCTGCACAGCCTGAGGGTCAGCCTGAGGGCGAGGGCGAGGGCGAAGCACAGCCCGCAGCACAGCCGACCGCAACCGTTACCGATAACGAGGACGGTACGGTCAAAATCACCCTTCCGCTCACCATTCAGGTGAAGGGCGACGGTGTATCCCTTGAAGAGGAGGCAGAGTAATGAAATTCGGATATCGTGATAGAATCATTTTACTTGTTATGTGTGTCATCATCATCTTCGGCGCGGGCATCTTTATCTTCATCAAGCCGAAGTATCAGGAGCTCCAGAAGGACAAAAAGGCACGCGATGACCTCAAGTCCGCGTGGAGCGTCCAGCTCGATAAGTTCAACAACATCAATACCCGCCAGGATAAGATCGAGGAGCACTTCAAGAAGGCTACCGATATTTCCCTCAACTTCACCGATGAGATGGATTCCGTCGCACTCGATAACTTCCTCCGCGAGCAGTTCGGCAACACCGAGCAGAACGTCGCAGACGGCGCACGCTTGACCGGCGGCTATACCGTCAGCGATGAGATGACCGCAGCACTCAGCTACTACTACTACACCCCGAGCATCGTGACATATCCGCTCTATGAAGCAGCAGATATGGACGGCTCCCTCGCAAAGGCAGCTGCTGAGAAGCGCAAGGAGTCCGATGTCCTCTCTGCCCGTTCGGGTCAGACCGTCGGCGCCGGCACCTCTTCCTTCACGATCACCATCAACCGCGAAGATGTCATGACGATGATTGATGCAGTGCACGACTACGCAGTGAAGAACAAGGACGCTATGCTCATCAACAGCATTTCGATCTCTGACTATAAGTTCAGAGGCGGCCTCACGCAGGACAACACACAGACCGCTGTCCAGCAGCCGGCTGAAGGTGAAGAGGGGCAGGCAGCTCCGGCTCAGCCCTCTGCATCTGATGAAGAGGATAAGGGCGGTACCGCTGATGTCACCATCCTCTACACCGTCTACTACATGCAGGAGCCGAAAAAGCCGGACCTCGGTCCGAAGTATGATCCCGCAATGTGGGATAACGGCGGCTGGGAGACCTACACCTCCGCTGAACAGCCCGCTGAGCAGACCGCTGAATGAATCGACGGATTGCCTTCTTGAATTCAAGAAGGCTATCCGCACATGAGAAAGGTGGTTTCTTATGAACCAAACTCCAAAGAAAGGAAAAGTCAAGGGCTCCGTGCTGCTGACAGTCGTCGGCGTGATGCTGGTCATGGTCGTCTTCCTGATGTCCACGCTGATCCTCACGACCGCGGCGCAGCGCCGTTCGTACTACACCTACTTCGAGACGCAGGCGCAGTTTGCAGCGCAGGCAGCGCTCGAAGCGGTCACAAAAGACGCATACAGCCAGGAATCGTTCTTTAACTATATCTCGGCGGACGGCGACACGATTACGGTTGACTTCACAGGCACCGATATTCCTGTTGCGGAAAACGATTCCGGCCAGAAGCTTGTCAACTGTACGATCGAGCCTGTCTCGGATAACTTCATCTGGGACGAAAAGAACAATAAGCTCGTCAAGCAGAAGGCTTGGAAGATCACTGCTGTGGCAGCGGTCGGCAGCGAGCACAACCGCGCAGAAGCGCGCATCTCCAACTTCATCTACGCAAATGTCCGTGAGTCATCTTCCCGCCCGAACACCACAAGCTGGCTGACAGTCAGCAACTTCGGCACGACCACCACAACCACCCCGCCGACACCCGGCACGACAGTGACCGGCCCGCTGGCAGGCATGACTGAGGCAGGTCTTGTCACCCTCGGCGGCGGCAGCACCGATAACGGATCCGGCGGCGGCTCCGGCACGATCGGCATTACCGAGTTCCCGCTCGGCAGAACCCAGTACGGGCAGGATCAGTGGGGCAATGTCACTACGAAGTTTACCCTCGGCAACGACGGTGAGCAGGCCGGTAATCTCCTTTCTACCGGCGGTACGTTCCTCACCGGTAATTCGCAGTATTTCGCGATCGAAGCGCAGCACGGCGTCACGATCATGGGCAACATGAACGTGCAGAACGGCATCGGCGCTTACTCCATCACTGCGGATAACCCCGCTCTGATGTATAAGGAGCTCCCGTATGTCTACGTTGACGGCACGCTGGCAGGTCAGAATATCGCGATCGGCTACACCGGCAACGGCAATAACCCCGGCACCCCGAAGGTCGGCACTCAGAATGCGACCCCGACCAACCTCTACGCAGGCGCAATCTACAACAGAAACAATTCGTTTGCGGCTTACGGCGACATCTATCTCTATGATCCGGCGCTGACCAGCCACATCGAATATAAGTCTGACACGGCGCTTGCGCAGTTCATCGAAACGAATGTCACGAAGTCGAATTACGGCGGCGGCTATGTCGGCGGCGACTTCATCAGCAACAACGGAACCGTTGAGCTCCGTGCTGCAAACCAGATCAAGTTCGGCGGCGACTTCATCATGACGAACCCCGCCGGCGTCCTCAAGTTCAATGACGGTCAGTCTACCAACAACACCGTTCACATCTACGGTGCGCTGGTTCTTGCCGGCAAAGTCGAGGGCAATGTCAACATTGAAGCAACCGGCGGCGTCTATGTCCTTCCGGGCAGCACCTTCAGCAACGGCACGATCGTTGTCAACGGTCATACCGTCGGCGACGGCAGCGGCTGGAAGGTCGATGAGCTCGCGGCTGCTTGTGCAGATGCCAAGGAGAAGAAGGCTGACGGCACCGATGTTGCGAACAGCGCGACCTCCGCATTCATCGAGAGCCTCGGCATCACCGTGACCGGCGCGGATTATAACGCAACCTGCACGGCGATCAAGAACGCCCGTAAGGGCTATACCTGGGCGGATGCAGGCTCCCCGGGCGGCACCCACACCTACGAAGGCAGCACCAATTACGACTACAACTACGACTACAGCCTGTTCCCGTTCTGCAGCAGACTCGATGAGATCTTCTACAGATATGTCCGCTGGGATACCAGAGACACGGACGGCAAGCCGGGCTATGCAACTGCGAGCGGCGCAGAGGCCTTCAGCGATTACCTCGTCAAGGAGAGTAAGGCTGCGGGTCACACCTGGACCAGCATCGCACGTACCAGCACAGAGTACGGCACACGTTACTTCCCGTGCACCACACCTGTTGACCCGGGCAACAACGCCTTCATCGGCGAGCTCGAGACGCAGGATGCCAATGTTGCAGCAGGCGATCCGAGCGTGATCGACAGCTACACAAAGCTCAAGCAGAAGTACAATTCCGGTAATGATCTTCCGTACTACGACGGCATGCTCAGCTTCCGCGCTTATGACTGGCGCGTAGGCGGCGAGGTCGATATGTACTGCCTCAATCCTGCAAAGAGACAGAATGTCACGGTCTACGGCCATGACGCAGACGGCGTTGAAAAAACGGAAACGCTCGCAAATGCGTTTGTCGTCAACTCCAGCTGCAGAATCAACCTGGAAGACTTCAACGGCGGCTACAACAATAACCAGGGCGCAGGTTACAGCGGCGAGCCGATCTTCATTGATCCGACTGTCGGTAACTACAATGCATCGAATCCGCTGGTCGTTGCTTTCTACGGCAACACCTCCAAGAACCCGGTCATCGTGATCAACAACAGCGCTGAGTATACCAACGGCTACCAGAGCCCGTCTGCGTATGCTGACACCACCGCAGCACATCAGCGCGCACATGCTTCCAGACAGGACGTCGTGATCTACTTCATGGGTCCGAGTGCTGACGGCATCAACGCACAGACCGGCGAGGCATACGACAGCTGGGATATCTCCAAGCTGAAGATGTACTCCAGCGGCGCTTACTATCAGATCAACCAGAAGAATGCAGACTTCGTTCAGAATGTGCTCTACCCCGGCGATGCAGGCTGGGATACCATGACGGATCCGAAGAATAAGTACAAGTTCGAGCTGATCCCGAACAACCTCGTGTGTGCACTGAAGGGCAACATGACATTCTCGAATGACGGCTGGCTCTGCGGTGCTGTGATCACTCCGACGACGAACCTCAACCTTGCAGCGACAACATTCGACCAGATCACACTGAGCTATCGCGAGAGCTACTCCTCTGCGCCGCAGTCCTTCACCAGAAACTTCAAGTTCATCGGTTCGATCTATGCGGGATCCTGCTCGCTCCCGAACCTCCCGCTGACAGTTTTTGCAGGTCAGATCGGCGAGCCGACTACGGACACCACTCCTCCCGGCGATCCGCAGACCCAGTACCATTATGAGGCGAATCAGTGGGAAGACGCGAGCAACATGCTCGATCCTGATGGCGGTTACTTCAGCAATGACCACATGGGTGCAGGCTGATGAGAAAGGAGTTTCAGATGAAGAAGCGAAATCTCAAAGGCATGACACTGATGGAGATTGTCGTCTCCATGGCGGTCTACGGCGTGCTTGCACTGCTGATGGTCGAGATCATGTCGTGCGTCAACGGCACAATGCGCATCACCAACCAGCTCAATAAGCGTCTCGCTTATGAGGCAAAGTTCGCTGATAACCGCCGTACGGAAGACGGCTACGGTATCATGACAGCGACACCGCGCACGCTGCAGATCATGTACGGCTCCGAGAGCATTCCCTCCGGTGCCGCCGAGTATACTGCGCGTTACACGAATGAGAGCGGGCTGGAGGACAGAAGCGCCGGCACAAACTACAAGTATCTTGTCTATGCGCCGCCTTCCGCAACCTCTCCGGCCGGCACCTTCACCGTCCGTATCCGCGTCGATTCGTCGTATCCGTTCCCGATCAACAGCATCACCTCGGATGTCGGTCCCTTTACGCTGGATACCACGACCGGTGAATATGTCAACAACTCGATCCCGTTCCCTGACACGTCTCATCCGAACGGGCTGGTCGAGATCAATGCAGTCGTGAACTGTGACATGAGATCCCTGACCGGCGGCGTAAGTCAGCCGATCAACGACGAACACGGCACCTTTATCGCGAATTCTGATAATTATCCGCAGGAGTCCGTTGTCATCCGCTATGTCACATGGATTCTGGATTCTTCCGGCAATCAGCGGAACATCAAGTCCGCAGCAATCTATAATCTCGCTGCTGACGGCAGGTTCACACTTGTTCAGGGCATCAATCAGTAAGAAGCTCTGATTTCACCGTGGATTCGTTCCCCGCAGGCTCCCGCATGCAGCTCGTGTGCGGGTGCCGCGGCGGACAGAAAGGAGTGATAGCGGCATGAAAAAAACGCGCAAAGGCTTCACGCTGATCGAGCTGATCATCGTGCTGGCTCTGTTCTCAATCATTATGTTCAGTGCGGTTCGAATGCTGGATCCTGTCACGAAATTTTATGTGCGCAGCTCCAATTTTGAAAGCACGACAGCGTGTATCGACAACATGAAGCGCTCGATCGAAGGTAACCTGAAATACGTCAACCGCATCCGCGGCTATGCGTATTACAAGCCGTACAGCGATACGGTCAGCTACACCGATACGCCGGATGTCTCGACTGAGCTGCGGGATCACGTCAAGGAGTTCTATGAGTATTTCTTCGAGAATCGCCGTGCGATTGACTCGGCAGGTTACATTTACGTGCTTGCATTCGATAACACAGCCGTGAGCGAGGCGACTCTCCGGACGAATACCTACCAGGTTGTCTCCGACTTCACGGACGCACATGTGAACTCCGGTAAAATGATTCTCTATAAGTTCTGGTTCAACAACTACGACCCGAATCACGATGAGTGGCCTGAGGTCGTCAATTCGATCAACGACACGACGATCGACACCGCGACGTACAGCTCCTGGCTCCCTGTCTCGTCCGTCGATACCGGCGTGACAGACTGGTATGTCAACGAGAAGCTCTACGGCAATTTCGACTATCGGTTTGACCTGATGGACAGCACAGGTGCACTGATGGAAACCTACACCGATCTGGCGACCTTCAATCCCGCAGACTTCACCATCGCAATTTCGATGAGTGAGCTCCGCGTCAACAAGGAAGCGGCCGGTCTGATCCGTGTTCCGAGCACCGAGCGTGCGGTTTCTTCCTTCTCGATGAAGAACGTGCTCGATGCAAGTGCAGCGTATTCTTCACCCGGTCTTGATTATCTGCTGACTGCAAACCACGATGAGACCGATCCCGATCTGGTCTACTCGGCAGATACCAGAGTCCGTTTCGCGGCGATTGACATTAACCAGTTAACCTCTTATGATGCACACACCGGTACATGGAATTTCCCGTTTGACGGATTCTACTTCATCTACACCCTTCCGGAAACGACCTACACCAACGGCTCGTTTATTGATAATCAGCCGAGCTGACCCCTGGAACGCAAACCGAACAGCATGAAAAATCAGGCAGCCGGTGTTGCCGGCTGCCCGATTTTCCGATTCATTTTATACTGTGGGGAACAAACAGGAAGAATAATACGAAATCGTCTCACTTTCAAAGAGCCATGCGTTCCGCTCAATGTACCAGTTTACGATCTCTTCGCCGAACATTGCACCGATCAGCAGTCCGACGCAGAGATACGGGCACAGCGCAAACTTTGAATCACCGCTGATTTTCTTAAGGATGAGTCCGCAGATTGCAGCAAGAAGAATGCCGATGAACACAGCAGGCACCATTGCTTTCCAGCCGAGATACAGACCCGATACAGCCATCAGGTATGTGTCGCCGAGCTCAATGCCGCGATAGTCTTCGCCGGTTTTCTTCTTGATGAAAATACGGCTGATTTCTCCGATCAGAAAGAACGGAACTCCGACGCAGGCAGCACCGATCAGTCTGTCCCAGATTGTCAGCTCTCTGACAACGAAGAAGCTCGGAACCGTCAGGACCAGGATGCATGCGAGCACGCGCAGATCGACCTCCATCGTGTCCCAGTCCATAAACCCGATCACGACCAGCACGGATGTGAAGCAGCACATCAGGATCATGTTCAGATTCGCGCCGAAGATGAGCAGGTTTGCAACATAGAGCAGGCCGTTCAGCGATTCGACAATCGGATAGCGCGGCGAGATCTTCTCTCCGCAGCTGTGACATTTTCCGCGAAGGAAGAGCCAGCTGAATACCGGAATCAGATCAATGATGCGGATTTTCGCGCCGCAGGTCATGCAGTGCGAGGAGCGCTTGATCAGCGATTCCCCCCGCGGCAGCCGGATGATTACCACATTCAGAAAGCTGCCGATGCAGATGCCGTAGAGAAACATAATCGGGATCGCAAGCAGAAGGAAGTGCGCGAGGTCATCCTCATAATACTGCCATTCCTTCCAGCCCGTCTGGGCGGCGAGCAGAAATGCTCCGAAAAAACCTTGGTACATAACGGTACCTCCTTCATGGTTTGTACTGTTATTCTATTTTAACACAGATTCGCAAAATTTTCAAGAGCTTTGGAGGTTGATTATGAGAAACATCCGAATCGGTGACTACCTCGTTGAGGAGGGTCACATCACACCGGAACAGCTCCAGCAGGTGCTGGCGGCGCAGCGCGAGGCTGCGGCAAACGGCACGCCCAAGAAATTCGGCGATGTGATCGTCGAGCTGGGCTTCATGTCGGACGTCAAGTTCGCACAGGCACTTTCCGTGAAGCTGCAGGTGCAGTATGTGGACCTGAGCAGCGTGGAGGTCGACGGCGAGATCGCACGCCTGATCCCGCAGGATATGGCGGACAAGCACTGCGTCATCGCCATCAACAAGACCGGACGCAGACTGACTGTTGCAACAGATGACCCTGTCAACTTCATTATCTTTGAAGATATCAAGGTCAAGACCGGCTTTGATGCGATCCCTGTGCTCGCAACCCGTGCTTCGATCAAGAAGGCAATCGGTAAGGCATATCAGATGTCTGACCTCGGCGATCTCGATTCCGTCGGTGCAAATCAGGAGATCATCGACGATGACGAGTCCAAGGACCGTGTCGAGAGCGCGCCGATCGTTAAGCTGGCAACGCAGATTGTCGAAAATGCGTTCCGTATGGAAGCAACGGATATTCATATCGAGCCGTTCGAGAAGTACACCCAGATCCGTGTCCGTGTCAACGGCGACCTTGTCACCCTGATGAACGTCAATTCCAACGTGCAGAATCAGCTCGCGACCCGTCTGAAGCTGATCTCCGGCATGAACATCGCAGAAAAGCGTATCCCGCAGGACGGCCGTTTCTCGCAGACGGTTGACGGCATCACGCTCGACGTCCGTGTTTCCTCGCTCCCGATGGTGCACGGCGAGAAGATCGTTATCCGTATCCTTTCCACCGGCGCGATCAAGACCCGTACCCTCGACAAGCTGGGTATGTCCGCTTATAACCTCAAGCTCTTCCAGAGCATGATCAAGTGCCCGCACGGCGTTATCCTCGTTACGGGCCCGACCGGTTCCGGTAAGTCTACCACCCTGTATGCAGCGCTCGGCGCAATCGCACGCCCGGAGGTCAATGTCGTTACCGTTGAGGACCCGGTCGAAAAGCAGATCGACGGCATCAACCAGTGCCAGGTCAATGTCAAGTCCGGCATGACCTTCTCGGCCGCGCTTCGTTCTATTCTGCGTCAGGACCCTGACGTCATCATGATCGGTGAGATGCGTGACTCCGAAACTGCTGAAATCGGTATCCGCGCCGCTATCACAGGTCACCTTGTTCTGTCCACGCTCCATACCAACGACGCGGCTTCCACCATCGTCCGTCTCGTTGACATGGGTATCCCCGCATACATGGTCGCTTCCTCTCTGATCGGCGTTGTCGCGCAGCGTCTCGTCAAGGTGCTCTGCCCGGCCTGCCGCAAGCAGAGAATGTCCACCGAGGAAGAGAACCAGCTCATGCATATTGATCACTCTGTCCCGGTCTATGACGCTGTCGGCTGCCATGAGTGCGGCAACGGCTACCGCGGCAGAACCGCTATCCACGAGATCATCCAGTGCTCCTCCGGCATCTCCACGCTCATTGCGAACGGTGCAGGCTCCGAGGAGATCGAGAACGCAGCGCGTGCAAACGGTACCAAACTGCTGCGTGATAACGTGTCCGATCTGGTTCAGCAGGGTGTCACGAGCATCGACGAGCTGATCCGTGTTACCTACGCTGTGTAATTTCTGCACTGCTATCATATTATATACGGAGGATTTATCATGCCTACCATTAACATCAATAATGTTCTGAACGATGTCCGTTCCCTGGGCTGCTCTGACCTTCACTTCACGGTCGGTATCAACCCGGTTGTCCGTCTGCACGGCCAGCTCCGCAAGATGGGCGGCTTCCCCGAGATGACTGACGAGATGATTGCTGAGATCGTCGAGCAGATGACCAACGAGATGCAGCGTCAGAATGTGACCAAGCGCATCGACACGGACTTCTCCTACACGACCAGAGCAGGTTACCGTCACCGCTGCAACATCTTCTTCCAGCGTGACCATATCGCCATCGCGATCCGTCTTCTGCGCAACGACATCCCGACGCTCGAAGACCTCTTCATGCCGGACATCATGGCTGAATTCGCGATGCGTCCCCGCGGACTTGTCCTGATCACCGGCCCGACCGGTTCCGGTAAGTCCACTACGCTCGCCGGCATGATCGACTATGTCAACTGCAACAAGAGCGCGCATGTTATCACGATTGAGGACCCGATCGAGTATGTCCATGAGCACAAGCGCTGCATGGTCAACCAGCGTGAGGTCGGCGCGGACGTTCCGTCCTTCGCCCTCGCACTGAGAGCTGCACTTCGTGAAGACCCGGACGTCATCCTCGTCGGTGAGATGCGTGACTTCGAGACCATTCAGGCTGCAATCACTGCGGCTGAAACCGGTCACCTTGTCTTCTCGACCCTGCACACCACCTCCGCGCCGGATACCATCAACCGTATCATCGACGTGTATCCTGAGCATCAGCAGAACCAGATCCGCGCACAGCTCGCAAACGTCCTCGTCGGCGTTGTGTCGCAGACCCTGCTCCCGCTCAAGGACGGCACCGGCCGTATCGCTGCCATGGAGATCCTGAACGTCACGGACGCAATCGCTGCGATGATCCGTGAGGGCAAGATCCACCTGATCCTTTCCTCCATCCAGGCAGGTAAGGCACACGGCATGATGTCGCTGGACCAGGAGCTCGCACGCCTTGTCAAGAACAATGTCGTCAACGAGGTCGATGCACTGGAAAAGTGCCAGGACAAGACCGAGTTCTATCGCTATCTCACTGCGATGGGCGGTCAGTCTGTCATTACCCGCGAGGGTATTATCGGCTGATGATCGGACCGCTCCGGCGTATCCCGGGGCGGTCCGCATTTGTTTATACATGCGCGGAATATGTCCGCCGCAGGGCGCAAGAAGCACGCATTTGCATGCACTGCCGGTAACAAAGCAGTAACAAGATTTGTGCAAAACAGCGAAAACGAAAATCGAATATCTGCCAAAAAAGCGACTTTCGTAAAAGTTTGTTCACAAAGTCCAAAAATCGCGAAAAACCCTTGACTTTTTGGCGCGTCTATGATATACTTAGACCATAGAGAAACAGCACGGCGTTTGACGTCGACGCGGTGACTGGATACTCTGATCCAAGCGGCGATGAACCGCTACCCAAGATTTGAGGAGGTAATTTATCATGAAAAAGAAAGGCTTTACCCTTATCGAGCTGATCGTCGTTATCGCGATCATCGGTGTTCTGGCAGCTATCCTGGTTCCGGCTATGCTCGGCTACGTCAAGAAGTCCAAGGTCACTACCGCTAACACCACTGCAAAGTCCATCTACAACGCTCTGAACTCTTCCCTCACCGATATGGATTCTGAGGACAAGAAGATTAAGGATCTGGGCGCAGCTGCCGGTTCTGACTACACCAACCAGAGCGGTTCTACCTGGGCTGCTGACAGCAATTACACCGGTAATTCTCTCATTAACATCCTTCACAAGAAGGTTTACGGCTACTTCAGCGATGTTGCTAAGGTTCAGGAGTTCGCATTCACCATCGATAAGGGCGGCGCTTGCGTTGCAGCAGCAGCTATGAACGGCGCATATCCGGGTTCTTATCCGAAGGCAATGACCGTCGATGATTACAACACCGGTAATTACACCAGCGCAACTCAGGCTCTGGGCTATGCAAAGAGCTAATCTGACTCGATAAGAGGTAGATTTACAAGTGTAATACGAAGCCCCCGCATTCCGGGGGCTTTCGTGTATATTGGCACCTTTTTTGTCGGTTTCCGCCATAATTGCATGGCGATTGTAGAGAGGGTTATATCATGAAGAGGAAAGGCTTTACATTGATTGAGCTGATCGTTGTGATCGCGATCATCGGTGTATTGGCTGCGATTCTCGTCCCTGCGATGCTCGGCTATGTGAGAAAATCGAAGATCACCTCACAGAATGATGCAGCAAAGCAGATGTTTAATTCGCTGAATGCAGCGATGGTCGAGATGGCAGCGATTGATCTTCCGCCGCGTCAGCTTGTCGGGTGCCGCCTGACAACGGGTGAGAAGATCTATGACCAGATAAGTCTGGATCTGCCGACGGAGCTTGGAAAGACAAATCCCGATATGTTCAAGATCCTGTATTATAAGCTCGCAAATTATTTCAGCGATGTGCAGCATCTCGACGGAATCTGCTTCAAGCTCGAGGGGGACGGCTGCCAGGGCGTCGGCGTCATGAAGGGCGCATATCCGGGCACATATCCTTTGGCAGTCACGATTGATGACTACAAGAACAC
Organism: Oscillospiraceae bacterium; assembly: GCA_016291435.1. Taxonomy (GTDB): domain Bacteria; phylum Bacillota; class Clostridia; order Oscillospirales; family Ruminococcaceae; genus Firm-04. Next base: position 7,687 of record JAEEXH010000023.1, on the reverse strand, counting down.
GCCGGTCTGGGATGCGACCTATGCGCTCCAGTTTGCACTGGAAGATCCGTCGCTGTCTCCGGTTGAGGATCCGTAATTGATTTGTTTCCGAAAGAAAGAGAGCCATCTTTGCGATGGCTCTCTTTTTGCGTTATGCAGTTTTCTTATGCCTTCGGCGGTGCGAGCTCGATGTAATCAATCGCACCTGCGAGGAATTTCAGGAGCTTGATTGTGTCGCTGCCGTCGATCTTGCCGTCGCCGGTGACCTCACAGTTTATGAAGCCCTTGGTGGAGAGCTCAGAGCCATCCACGCCTGCGGCTGCCTTGCAGAGCATCACAGCGTCCACAAGCTCGATTTCGCCGTTGCAGTCCGCGTCGCCGTAAATCGGAACGCCGTCCTGCTTTTCCGAGGATGCCGTAGTAGTCGTGGTGGTAGTGGCGGTCGTATCATTGGTCACGATGGTCTGCGTATGCTCGGGATTCGTGCCGTTCACGATGGTGCCGCCGTCGAGGTTCGAGCCCTCGGTGCCTGCATAGGACTTGTAGAACTCGCTGAGCGAAAGGCCTGTGCCGTTGATGCCGAGCGGATGCTGATGATCCAGACCGATGTACTTGCCGGTCTTCTGGGTCTGCCAGAGCGACTTTTCCATCAGTGCGTACTTGTCTTCTTCCCAGGTGATCGTGGTGCCGTTGCTCTTGTCGGTCGTTGCGGCGAGGCTGTAAGCGAAGTTCTTCCAGAGGCCGCCGGTGTCGCCGGAGTTGGTGTTCAGGCACCAGAAGGTGTGGTTGATGTGATGCTTGATCATGTAGTCACGCAGGAGCGTCATCCACTTCTGGTTCTTGCCGTCATCCATATGACCGCCCCATTCGCCGATCAGCAGGGGAGCGATGTCCTCGTGGTTGATGAACTCCCAGGTGTCGCGCCAGTAGTCGTCGAGCAGTGTCTGCTCGGTGAAGTCCTTTGCAAACCATGTCTGATCGTAAACGGAAGGACCGTAGTCATGCGGAGAATAAACGATCTGCGAATTGCCGGTGCCCTCGAGCTTGATCGGCCACTCGCGGACGCCGCGGAGGTTGCCGCCCCACCATGCGCCGATGTACGGCGAATTGGTCATACGGTCGCCCATGCCCCAGTAGTCACCGGGCATTGCGCCGCTCATCGACTGCTCAACGCCTTCAATGAGGATCAGCGCGTTCGGGTTGACCTTCAGGATCGCATTTGCGCACTTTGTCGCGGCATAAGCCCAGTTGTTCTCGTCCGTGGAGCCGTCCCACTTTGCAGCAGCGTCACCCTCCTGACCCTTGCCGTGGGGCTCGTTTTCGAGGTCGAAGCCGAGCAGCGTGTCATCGTCCTTATACTCATTTGCCATCCAGACGAGCGACTCGATCCAGGATTCGGTCGTGACGCCTGCCTTGCCGTACCAGGTGTTCCAGACGTGGCCGGAGTTGTCGGCATGCGGGCTGTGGACGTCGATGAAGCACTTGATGCCGTACTTCTTGAGTTTGCTGAGGATGATCTCCCAGGCATGCTTTGAATCGACATTGGTCTTGCCGTCTGCCTCAACGAACTCGTGGTTGATGTAGCCGTAGGTGCCTGCCTTGGTGACAGTGCCGTCTTCGCCGACCTGATCGGTGGGCGGGTTATAGGCTGCCTGCAAGCCGCCGCCGGAAACCGGTGCGAGCTCGCCGTTCATCCACTCGATCAGAAGCTCCGAGGAGAACGGGAAGCGGATGATGTTGATGCCGCGGTCTGCCACCTCACGGAGCAGATCGTCGCAGTCTGCGCTCCAGAGATAGTGTGCGCAGCGCTCGGAACAGTTGAAGCCGAACCAGTTTGCACCGGTCAGCCAGACCTCGTTGCCGTCCTTGTCATAAAGGCGGCTGCCGACTGCATGTAGCCAGTCGTCTTGGGTGTCATCTGCTGCCTGCACATTCAGCTCACGGAATGTGCTGCCGTCTGTGACGCCGACCGTTGCGGTCACGCCGAGAGCGGCTGCGGCAAGCATCGCCAGGAATTTGCCGTTTTTCATTTGAACATTCCCCCTCTTGGAATTGCCGTGCCGGTACGCACGGTTATTATGCAAAGCGACCCTCTCTGCCGCGTATGCACAGATTAAAAGAGACCGAAGCGCTTCTTCTCGTAAAAGGGCTTTTCGTTTGCGACAAGCTCCTTGGCACGGATGGAGCTTGCAGCGACGCAGTCGAAGGGCAGATCGGAGTAATCCGAGCAATCCTTTGCGATCTGCGCGGAAATGCTTTCGATGTCAGCAGATTCGTCCGCTTCGAGCGCGATGAGCAGATACTGCTCGCCGTTTTCGACCTCCGGATGAATGTAAGCCTTCTTGACGGTCTTCTGCTTTTTCAGCACAGCCTTGATCTGATCAAGCAGATCGTCGGTGATGACATCATCTGCATCGGGTGCTTCCTCAGCGGCAGCCTTGTCCGCCTCCATCTTTGCCATAGCCTGACGGATGGCATCCTGCTGGAACGCCTGCTGCTGTGCGGCACGCTCCATCTCACGCTGCTGCTGTGCCTCCGGACCGACCATGTTGACCGCCTGCTGCTGTGCTCTTGCCGCTGCCGCTGCCGCAGCTCTTTCCATCAGCTTGTCGATGTCGAAATCGTTTTCTGCGATCGCGATGACCTGCTGACGGATGAGGCAGAGCGCACTGCCGGACGGATTGATGACCACGCCGCGGATGGGCTCATTGGACTTGATGAAATTGAAGATATCCTGGAAGGTCATGACAGCGATCTGGACGCGCTCGCCGGGCTGGAAGTTGCGTGCCTTCTTGAGCTCGACCTCATCGGTGAAGACGGGCATGAACTGCTCGCCCTTCTGATTGGTCATGATCTGGAATGCGATGCGTGCTCTGGTCTTGCCGTCTTCATCGGGCTGCGCATCGGGATCGGGCTGCACCTGTGCGGGCAGCAGATAGCGGGCTTCGACAGCCGCTTTCAGGAATGCGATTTCATGCTCCCGGTTCGTGAGATCGAGCTTAAAGGTTGCCATCGCATCGACCAGAACAGGGTTTTCAACAGGTTTTCTTTCTTCGGGCATTGGGAGTCCCTCCAGTGTGGGTAAAATTTCGCCGGAGCACAGAAATGTCTTCTGGGCATAGGGCGCTTTATACTATTATAGCATATAAAATGGGAAAAAGCAATAGCTGAAACATGAAAATCCTGTGTGAATGCGGGCAAAGCGAATGCCCCGGAGCGGATTCCGGGGCATCCCGTGTCAGGGCTTGTTCAGCAGCCATACGCCGAGATTCAGATAGAGTGCGAAGCAGCACCAGAGCAGATATGGAATCTGGAGATTGGAGGCGAGCTTCGAGATGACGCGGTAAACGCCTGTCTGGACGCCGACCGCAAGGATCATCGCGGCGAGCCAGATGCCCGAGAAGCCGTACCAGCCGAGTCCGAAGAACCAGATCATCCAGCAGAAGAAGAAGGTGAGCTGCACGGCAAAGGCGAGCGTGGCGCGGTCCTTTGCGGCATCATCCTGCGCGAGAAGGCGCACGCGGGCGAAGCCCCATCCCATGAGGATCAGAAGGATCGTCCAGACGATCGGAAAGACGATGCGCGGGGGCGTGAGCGGCGGCTTCTGAATTGTGTCGAAGGCTTCGAGCCCGCGGCGGGTGAGGAAGCTCGCGAGCGCGCCGACGCCGAGACAGAAGATGATCCAGAACGCTGTGGTTTTGACTGGGGATTTCTCTTTCATATGATGACCTCCTGAGAAGATTTTTGGGCGTATGTCTTTGCAAGCGATAAATCGGAATTTGCACGGAGCCCGTGCAGGCGTTTTGCCGTCCGGGCGACTGACAGAGAGTGCTCAGCGGCAAGGTATGACGCTGCTGCACGCAGCTTTTGGACGCACCGGCGCCGCTGGCAGAACACTGACTGCAACAGGCTCGAACAGTGCCGACACTGCCTGCTTCTCACGAAGCGGGGGTGACAACCCAAGGGAAAAGGGGGAGATTCGCTCCGCTCACACCCCCCTTCCCCCTTAGGTTTTCGCCCCCGAGCCCCCGCTTTCCTGATCCCCCATCTCCCTTTTTGCAAACCTCATGCTGACGGAATACCGAAACAGAGAGAGGAGAGATAAGGAAGGGGAGCGCGAGGGGAGACCTTAAGGGAGGGGGGAGAGTCCGAGCGCAGCGAGGTTCTTCTCCCTCCCTTGTGGTTTCCCCTCGCTCACAGGGAGCGCTCAATCGCAGAGCTTCACATGTATTTTCTGAGCAACACATAATTATGGTAAATTCCGATTTATGCTAGTAATTATAGCACAGTATTGAAGGTCTGTCAATAGAAACGCCATAGTACTTCTGACTTTGCATCAGAAATACCATGGCTTAAAACTTCTATATCAGCGCCGCCCTTATGTACCGGGGCGCTCAGTCTGTAAATAAAGTGTCTCCGACGGATTATAATTGGTGTGCTCCCGCACGCTTTGCTATGCGTTTGCGGGCAAACTCCCCCACGCCGCTGCCAAAGGAACAAATGCTCCTTAAGCGGGTTTGGACAGCGCCCAATATCAATCATCGCTCAGCTTGTCTCACATCCGGCAGAGGAAAGAGACCTCGTAATCGGGGCCGAGCGCATCGCAGAGCCGGTAATATGTCCGCTGCGCCGACTGCAAAAAAACCTCGACCTGTGCGTCGCTCCAGAGCAGGTCGCCCGCAGGATCATCCCAGTTCATGGCGCAGTCGTGCTGATCAATCAGCGCCTCCAGCTCAGCCTGTATCGAGAGCGGGACCGGCAGGTCGGAGGTCAGCACCGCATAGCCGAACCTGCGCTGTGCCGCACTGTTTTCGCTCCAGAGACAAACGCCGCTGCCCCAGTCAAACATGAATTTCAGTCTGTATGCTGCCATAGTCAGATACTCCTTTCAGAACAGCTCAAACAGCCGGATATACCCGTGCAGATACATCCAGTTGCAGAAGCCGATCACCGTTTTCTCAGGGATCACACCGCAGGCATCGCCGGAGCAGCAGAGCTCCCGGCGCTCACAATGCCCGTCTGCACACTTTTCCAGCAGATAGAAAGCATCCGTGCCGTAGTCGCATGTCTGGATCCCGCCGCTCACGGGCTGCACGGTCTGTTCGCCGATCCCGGCGTTCACAAAGCGATACATGACGCGCAGGTCGCCCGCCGGAACGGCGCGCCCGGATGCACTGCTCTCCGCAAGTGTCAGCAGCGAGGTTTCCCAGTCTGCGCGGATCATGCCGTTTTCCCCGAAATATGCCGCATCCGCATCGAGAATCCTGCCGTCTGCGGTGATGACCGAGGCACGGTGGCTGGGCTCCCAGGCGTAATTGGAATAGGTCACGAGAAACAGGATCGGCTGATCCGGCTTTTCTGAGCTGCCGGAGAAATGCGGGGAGGCGCTGCGGAAAACGGATGCAAAAAGCGCAGATATTCCAAGCAGAAAGAGCAGAATGCCGAGAAACAGAATGTTTCGGTGTTTCATAGGTTCCTCCTTATCCGAGCGGCGAAAGCTCCGCTCTGCCGTCTGCTGTGATGCGCAGAAGGATGCTGCCGCCTTCTTCTGCCGTGATGCAGCGGATAGCGGCTTTGTCATCTGCATCGGAGGCGCCGCCCCATCGGATCACGGCGTCTGCCTCCTGCGCAGGCGCGTCAGCGGGCAGGATCACCGCTGTGATGCCGCGCTCCGGCAGTGTCACCGTGAGCACATTGTCTTCCAGCAGGATGCGGAATGTGCCGGTCTCCATGCGGAGTGTGTCGCCTTCCAGAAATTCCGCCGCCCTGCCGCAGATTTCGGCATCCCCGCGCCACGCCGTCCCGCTCTGCACATATACGCTGCCGACGGTCACGGCACTGAGCTGCGCCTGATGGGCAGCGGCATTGCGCGGGCTGTGCAGCACAAGTGCCTCAAGATGTGTGAGACCTGTGTCGCTGAGATAGCGCCTGAGATACTGCGGGTCATGCACCGAATCCGAGAGATCGGCCGCTGCTGTGTGACCGCCGCACGAGATCAGCACCTCCGCGTGCTTCTCCCCGCCGACTACCGCGATCCGCAGCTCCCTGTATGTGCGGATGCGTTCGGCTGCCGCCGCGCCGCTGAGCAGCACTGCCATGCAGATCACCGCAGCCGCCGTTTTGCGCGGGGATGCTTTCAGCGCCAGCATCAGAAGCAGCAGCACGGCGCCCGCGGCAACAGTCACGCGCACGCTTGCCGCCGAAACGGTCAGATGCGAAAACGGCAGTTTCGCTGCAAATTCCGCAACCGTGAGCACAGCACGGCAGAGCAGCCCTGCGAGCGGCAGCAGAAATGCCGTCAGCCCGCCGGTCAATACCGTGATCAGCCCGAGATACAGCGCACACATCGCAAGCGGCACAATCAGCAGATTGCAGAGGGGCGAGAGCAGAGAGGTCTCGCCGCAGAGCAGCACCGATGCCGGAAATACCGATACCGCGACCGTGCAGAGCTCCGCGAGATTCCGCAGCAGCTTCGGCGCTTTTATGCCGTCGGTCATGTACGGCGCGGCGACGGCGATGCCGAAGGTGCCGGAGACCGAAAGCCAGAAGGACACCGAGCCGATCACATACGGCGTGCAGATCAGGCAGGCACACATCGCAAGGCAGAGCGAACGCAGCGCGTCGCCGTACCGCCCGACAAGCCCCGCGCCGAGCGAGAGCAGCAGCATCAGCCCGGCACGCTGCACCGAGACCGACGCATCGACCGTCAGCGCAAAGAGCAGCACGGTCAAGGCGGTTCCTGCAAAAATCTGTCTTGCGGAGCAGCGCAGGCGCTTCAGCAGCCGCATGATCATCGCGCCGAAAAAGATGAGATGCAGCCCGGAGACCGCCGTGATATGCCCGATGCCGGTGTGATAGAGTGCGGAGCGGGCTTCGTCCGAGAGGAAGGATGTGTCGCCGAAGAGCATGGATTCGAGCAGTGCGGCGTCCTCTGCGGGGAGGCGTGTGCGGAGGATTTCCGTGATATATGCGCGGTAATCCCGCAGCGTGCGGCGCAGCGAAAAACCTTTGTCTGCGCGGGTTTCCAGCACATCGGCGTCATAGATGCGCAGGTATCGCCCGAGCCCCGCCTGATAGCTCTGCGTGTGGAAGCGGTAGTCTGCCCGGATGCGCGTGAATGCCGCGCTGAGCGTCACACGGTCGCCGATGCGCAGCGGCGGGACATCGCTCCCGGCATACCACTCGATCTCGGTGCGGTGTCCGCGGAGCTTCATGCGGAGGGTATATTTCGCACGTTCGCCCGCAAGCTGCTCGCGCTCCGTGACAGTGCCCGTGCAGATTTCGGTCATGCCGTCCAGCGCGCAGAGCGGCTGCTTCACAAAGCGGTCATAGCAGTGCCAGTGCAGCACGCCGCCCGCGAGCCCGAGGCAGATGAGCAGCAGCGGCAGGCGGTGTTTCCGCAGCGGCTTCACGGCAAAGAGCAGCACCGCCGCGCCCGCCGGAATCAGCGAAACAAACGCAGGCGCGCCGAAAAAAGCCGACAGCAGTCCCACGGTCCATGCGAGAATGAGACATTCTGCACATCGACCGCGCAAACCGCTGCCGGCTCTTCTGTTTCCGTTTACATCCTCCTGCGCAGCCATCGCCGCAGGATCCTTCAGACGCCGCTTTCCGCCGACCAGCCCATCGGCTGACCCGCAAGCACATGGAAGTGCAGGTGCGGAACGGTCTGCCCCGCATCCTCGCCGCAGTTCGTGATGACGCGGAA
>JAEEXH010000022.1 GCA_016291435.1 Oscillospiraceae bacterium | reverse complement strand
AGCCCCGTTGAATTTTCGGCGCAGAGTCACTCGACCAGTGAGCTATTACGCACTCTTTTAATGTATGGCTGCTTCTGAGCCAACATCCTGGTTGTCTGTGCAACTCCACATCCTTCTCCACTAAAACTGATTTGGGGACCTTAGCTGTGGGTCTGGGCTGTTTCCCTTTTGACCACGAGACTTATCTCACGTAGTCTGACTGCCACAATTCAATTATCCGGCATTCTGAGTTTGATAGAGTTCAGTAACCTCTCGGCCCCTAGCTCATTCAGTGCTTTACCTCCGGTAATCAGTTGTGACGCTAGCCCTAAAGCTATTTCGGGGAGAACCAGCTATATCCGGGTTCGATTGGAATTTCTCCGCTAGCCACATCTCATCCGCCACCATTGCAACGGGGGTCGGTACGGCCCTCCATGGAGTTTTACCTCCACTTCAGCCTGGACATGGCTAGGTCACCCGGTTTCGGGTCTATCGCATACAACTTTACGCCCTGTTAAGACTCGCTCTCGCTTCGGCTTCAGTCCTGAAGACCTTAACCTTGCTGCATACGATAACTCGCCGGACCATTCTACAAAAGGTACCCGATCACACGTTCATGTGTCGTGCTCTCGGTGCTTGTAAGCACAGGGTTTCAGGTTCTTTTCACTCCCCTCCCGGGGTTCTTTTCACCTTTCCTTCACAGTACTGCTTCACTATCGGTCATTGGGTAGTATTTAGGCTTGGATGGTGGTCCACCCATATTCCCACGGGATTTCACGTGCCCCGCGGTACTCTGGTACTCACTAGCTCCCTTCAGCTTTCGTCTACAAGACTTTCACTCTCTTCGGTTCTGCTTCCCAGACAGATTCGACTAGCCGTTAAGATACATGTTGTGAGCCCTTACCCCGGCGGGATTGCTCCCTCCGGTTTGGCCATGGTCCGCTTTCGCTCGCCACTACTTACGGAATCTCGGTTGATGTCTTTTCCTCGCCCTACTTAGATGTTTCAGTTCAGGCGGTTCCCCTCATATACCTATTTGATTCAGTATATGATGCATGAGTCTTCCTCATGCGGATTGCTCCATTCGGAAATCTGCGGGTCAAAGCTCGCTTACAGCTCACCGCAGCTTATCGCAGTTAACCACGTCCTTCATCGGCTCCCAATGCCAAGGCATTCACCCTGCGCTATCTTTCGCTTTACCTTTCGTGTTCAGGTTCTTCTCCTGCTCGAATTATGAGGTTTTAAAGATGTTACTCTTTAATTTTTTTGGCTACTTTTGTTACCCGACTCAAATTTGATGTTTCCATCAGTTTGATGTCGTGTTCTGCACTTTCGTGCATCACGTAGTTTCCTCATTTTCGCATTACACTTGCTATTCAGTTTTCAAGGTACTTAGAAACCCTGCGGGTTTCTCTTGAGTTTGCTTCGCAAACTCTCTCTGCTCTTTTCAGAACAGATTTCAGAAGAAAATCTCTTTTCTTCTCAAATCTATCCTGATTGAGAAAGAAGTGGGCCAAAGTGGACTCGAACCACCGACCTCACGCTTATCAGGCGTGTGCTCTAACCGGCTGAGCTATTGGCCCATTTCCATGGAGATGAGGGGAATCGAACCCCTGACCCCCTGCTTGCAAAGCAGGTGCTCTCCCAGCTGAGCTACACCCCCGTCTGAGGTTGTATCCTTTTCTTCTCAAGGTGCTTACTCGACAGCACCTTCAAAATTGAACAATGCACGCTTTTCAAAACTCTTAAAGCCTGAACCGGAGTTTTGAGAAGCTCTTCACTTCTCGGTTCTCCTTAGAAAGGAGGTGATCCAGCCGCACCTTCCGATACGGCTACCTTGTTACGACTTCACCCCAGTCATCAATCCCACCTTCGGCGGCGTCCTCCTTGCGGTTGGGCTACCGACTTCGGGTGTTACCGACTCCCATGGTGTGACGGGCGGTGTGTACAAGGCCCGGGAACGTATTCACCGCGGCATGCTGATCCGCGATTACTAGCAATTCCGACTTCATGCAGGCGGGTTGCAGCCTGCAATCTGAACTGAGACAATTTTTAGGGATTTGCTCCACATCACTGTATTGCTTCCCTCTGTTCATTGCCATTGTAGTACGTGTGTAGCCCAGGTCATAAGGGGCATGATGATTTGACGTCATCCCCACCTTCCTCCGTTTTGTCAACGGCAGTCTGATTAGAGTGCTCTTGCGTAGCAACTAATCATAAGGGTTGCGCTCGTTGCGGGACTTAACCCAACATCTCACGACACGAGCTGACGACAACCATGCACCACCTGTGTGGGATGTCCCGAAGGAAAGTCCTGTCTCCAGAACGGTCATCCCCATGTCAAGACCTGGTAAGGTTTTTCGCGTTGCTTCGAATTAAACCACATACTCCACTGCTTGTGCGGGCCCCCGTCAATTCCTTTGAGTTTCAACCTTGCGGCCGTACTCCCCAGGTGGATGACTTATTGTGTTAACTGCGGCACGGAAGGGTTCAGTCCCCCCACACCTAGTCATCATCGTTTACAGCGTGGACTACCAGGGTATCTAATCCTGTTTGCTCCCCACGCTTTCGTGCCTCAGCGTCAGTAAAGGCCCAGTAAGCCGCCTTCGCCACCGATGTTCCTCCTAATATCTACGCATTTCACCGCTACACTAGGAATTCCGCTTACCTCTACCTCACTCAAGAACGGCAGTTTCAAATGCAGGGCACGGGTTGAGCCCGTACATTTCACATCTGACTTGTCGTCCCGCCTGCGCACCCTTTACACCCAGTAATTCCGGACAACGCTCGCTCCCTACGTATTACCGCGGCTGCTGGCACGTAGTTAGCCGGAGCTTTCTCCTGAGGTACCGTCACTATCGTCCCTCAGATCAGGAGTTTACAATCCGAAAACCTTCTTCCTCCACGCGGCATCGCTGCATCAGGCTTCCGCCCATTGTGCAATATTCCCCACTGCTGCCTCCCGTAGGAGTCTGGGCCGTGTCTCAGTCCCAATGTGGCCGTTCAACCTCTCAGTCCGGCTACTGATCGTCGGTTTGGTGGGCCGTTACCCCGCCAACTGCCTAATCAGACGCGAGCCCATCTTTGAGCGATAAATCTTTGGTTATAAGATCATGCGGTCCCATAACGTTATGCGGTATTACCATCCGTTTCCAGAAGCTATCCCAATCTCAAAGGTAGGTTGCTCACGTGTTACTCACCCGTCCGCCACTAAGATCATTCAAAGCAAGCTCCAAATGATCTCCGTTCGACTTGCATGTGTTAAGCGTGCCGCCAGCGTTCGTCCTGAGCCAGGATCAAACTCTTAATAAAGTTTGTATATAACAGATTCGCTTTCGCTTATCCGTTAAATCCTAGTCATTACGAGTCACTCGCAATTACTTTTGTTTCGCGTTTTTAAGTCTCGCCTTGACTTGAATTGCCTTTTTACTGCAATTCGGAATCTTCAAGGGTTTCTCTCTTGGTTGCATTGTTCAATTTTCAAGATGCCTCCGATGTGTTCGCTTCGCTCTCACATCTCTCGAGTTTGCAAGCAAACTCGTCGCTTTTTCACCGCTCGTTTAACCCCTCGTTTGAGGTGTCTCTCTCGCGGCGACTTGTTTATTATAGCACAACGGGACCGAAATGTCAAGCGCTTTTTTCGAGATTTTTTTGATTCGGCGATTCTTCCAGTTTTTATCCCGCTCTTTCGACTTCTTTTGCCTGTATTCACTCTTATTCTGCTGCCGTGCTGCCCGTCTCCGACAGATTGCCCAGCAGAACCGTAAACACATTCACGCCATTGCCGCTTGTCGCCTCAATCGTGCCCCCGTGCAGCTCTGCAATGCTTCTCGCAACACAGAGCCCGAGCCCATAGCCGCCGGTATCCCGTGCGCGGGAAGGATCGGCGCGGTAGAAGCGGTCAAAGATCTTTGTGAGATCCTCCTGCGAGATCGGCGTGCCTGTATTGGAAATCACGATGCGGAGATGCTGCTTGCGGTCACGGTTGACAACTACGCGGATCGAGCCGCCCTCCGGGGTATACTGCGCCGCATTGTTGAGCAATGCCGCGACCATCTGTTCGATGCGTTTCCGGTCGCCGCGATAGTGCAGTCCGGGCGTCATCTCATAATCGAGCGTGCGTCCGCGCTCAAAGAGCTCCGCCTCCCGTTCCATGCAGACCCCTTCCATCAGATCGCTGATCGCAAGATCTTCCGCCTCCAGATGAATCTCCCCTGCGTCGATCTTTGCAAGAAACAGCAGGTCACCGACAAGCCCCGCCATGCGTGTTGTCTGGCTCTGGATGCTCTCCAGCCATTCCCCCTGGCTCTCGATCGTCGCCTCGGGATTGGCAAGCACGGCATCCGTGTCTGCGGCTATGACCGCAAGCGGCGTTTTCAGCTCATGCGTCGCATCCGATACAAAGTCATTCTGTTTTTCCCATGCCTGCTCGATCGGCTTGCTCGCCCAGTGTGACAGCAGCAGGCAGACAGGCAGCAGGAGCAATGCCCCCAGCGCGCCGAGCACCGGCAGCCGCTTCCGGATGGTTTCCTGCACGCTTGTTTCCTGCGTGCATTCCGAGACAGCGACCCACGCGCCGCCGCGCTTCCGCACGCCGAGATAGCGATACTGCACGCCGTTGACCTCTGCGGTGCCGCCGCTCTGCTCGCCGGTAATCTCAATCTGCCTTGCGAGCGATTCCAGTGTATCCTCGCTGAGACTCAGGTGATTCTGCTCCACTGCGGCAAGATCTCCGTGTGCGCCGAGCTGAAGTGCCGCCATGCCGCGGCTGTCATCGCTGAGGGTCTCGGTCTCGACGGCCGTGCGGAGTGCATGCTCCGTGCCGCTGACGGCTGACTGATACCAATAGATGCCGATGCCTGTGCAGATTGCCGCAAGCAGCAGAATCAGCAAACCCCAGCTGATCAGAAAAAAGCGCAGGCGCAGTCTCCGATGCATAGTCTTTCCTCCCCCGGAAATGATTTTTACAGTTCTATCTGCGATGTAATATCTATATAAGGATAGTCTCCGATCTCCTGTGCGATCACATCCGCCGCGAGATTATACCACGCAGCACATTCATCGAGAATAATTGCATCGCCGGACGCCGTGAGCGGTTTTGATTTCAGCACGGTATCAACCGCATCCTCGATGCAGACCTCCGGGATGAAGCCCTGCTCCTCCGCGATTGCAAGGATCCGCGCCCGCAGCCGCCCGGAATTGGAAACCGGCTTGTCCAGATGGATGACCGCACCGGCTGCACCGCGTTTAGCAAGGGTGCGCAGCAGTGCGCCGACCGCAAGATCTGTCTGCGGGATCAGGCGATAGGTGCCGTGCAGTCCCGCAAGATCACGGACCGTTCCGTCCATACAGCGGAAGAGCATCGACCGCGAGAACGCAATTTCCAGCCCGATGATGACATTGAAGCCGTCGATGTCGATGACTTTTCCGCGCAGATCGGTAATTTTCCGGCTTCGCCTCGCCCGCACGCTCTCCGCCGGGGAGACCGTCCGCGCCAGCGCAAGACGCTGCCGCTCCGAGAGCTGATAACGGTCGCCGACAAACCGCGTCGATGCCTGAACGGGATAGCCGCGGTTCAGCAGGAAGAAAACCTCCTCTGCCGCCTTCCGCAGCGTCACGCACGCTGCTTCGCAGAAATCCCGCGCATCTGTCGGGAGAAACCCGCGCCTTGCCTGCTCTGCCATCCGATCGCCCCGCCTTCCTCTGAATCTTCTTATACTATTATATATCAATCGCTTTAATCAGGGAACCTTTTTCTTTCATTTTCATCCATTGATACCAAAAAGACTGTAAAATCCATGTAAATTTCGGTATTCTGCCCCTTTGCAAAATGCGCAAAATATGCTATAATGGATATGTGTGTAAAAGAATAGATCATGCTAACTGTATAGCTGAAAGGATGAACACCATGCAGAATGATATGACCAGAGAAAATGCGCTCTACGCACTGTGGCGTGAGAATGCAACCGCTGATCCCGACCTCGTGCGTGAGCTCAGGGAGATTGAGGGCGATGCGGATGCAATCCGCGAGCGTTTTTATAATGATCTGGAATTCGGAACCGGCGGTCTGCGCGGCGTGCTCGGTGCCGGCACCGGCAGAATGAATATCTATACCGTTTGCAGAGCAACGCAGGGTCTTGCAGACTATGTCAACAGCTCCTTCAAAGAGCCCTCTGTTGCCATCTCCTATGACAGCCGCATCAAGTCCGATACCTTCGCAAAGGCGGCGGCGGCAGTCCTCGCGGCAAACGGCATCCGTGTTCATATCTACACCGAGCTCATGCCGACCCCGATGCTCTCCTGGGCGGTGCGTGCGCTGAAATGCTCTGCCGGCATCATGGTCACGGCGAGCCATAACCCCGCAAAGTATAACGGCTACAAGGTCTACGGCGAAGACGGCTGCCAGATCACGCTCGATGTCGCAAACACCGTCATCGGCAAGATCAATGCGGTCGATACCTTCCACGATGTGAAGCGCGGCGACTTCGACGAAGCGCTGAAGGCCGGCATGATCTCCTATATCACCGAAGATGTGATTGAGGAATACTATCAGAATGTGCTCAGACAGGGCATCAATACCGAGCTCTGCGCGGCGAGCGGTCTGAAAATCGTCTACACCCCGCTCTGCGGCACGGGCAACAAGCCTGTCCGCGAGATTCTCAGACGCATCGGCATCTCCGATGTGACTGTGGTCAAGGAGCAGGAGCTGCCCGACGGCAACTTCACCACCTGCCCGTATCCGAACCCGGAGATCCGCGAGGCTCTGGAATGCGGCCTCCGTTACTGCGATGAGGTGCAGCCGGATCTGCTGCTGGCGACCGACCCCGACTGCGACCGTGTCGGCATCGCTGTGCCGGACGGCAAGGGCGGCTATGCGCTCTTCTCCGGCAATGAGGTCGGTGCAATGCTGCTCCAGTATATCTGCGAGCAGCGCACACAGAAGGGCACAATGCCGAAGAATCCGATTGCGGTCAAGACCATCGTCACGACCGATCTCACGGTTCCGATCGCGAAGGAATACGGCGTCGAGCTGCGCAATGTGCTGACGGGCTTCAAGTTCATCGGCGAGCAGATCGGCATGCTGGAGAAGGACGGCGAGGAGGATCGCTACATCTTCGGCTTCGAGGAGAGCTACGGCTATCTCGCAGGCTCCTATGTCCGCGACAAGGATGCGGTCGTCGCGTCCATGCTGATCGTGGAAATGGCTGCATATTACCGCACCAAGGGCATCAGCATGATGCAGGCGCGTGAGAATCTCTATGCAAAATACGGTGTGTTCCGTCATCAGCTCGAGAGCTTCGCCTTCGAGGGCGTGAGCGGCATGCACAAGATGCAGGCGATCATGGATGCCTTCCGCACAAATGCACCGAAGCAGATCGGCGGGCTCAATGTGATCGAGTCTGCGGACTACGAGACCGGGCTCTTCACAAATGCAGAGACCGGCGAGACAAGACCGACGAATCTGCCGAAGTCCAATGTGGTCTCCTTCTTCCTGCCGGGTCATGCAAGCGTCATCGTGCGTCCCTCCGGCACAGAGCCGAAGATCAAGGTTTACTACACCACCACCGGCAAGACGATGGAGGAAGCAACCGCACTCGGCGAGCAGCTCAAGGCAGATATGCACAAGCTGGTCGAGGCATAATTCCATATGGAACACAGAAGCGGCGGATCCGAAGATCCGCCGCTTTTCTTGCTGATATAGAATCGCCGGAGCGATCATTTTTTTCTGCATTCATCCAGAAATGCCTGCGGGGTCTGCCCCATGAAGCGGCTGAATTCCGCTGTGAACTCCGCTTCGCTGGCATAGCAGCAGAGCTGTGCAATCTCCTCGACTGTCTGATCCTCGTCTGCGTGCAGCCGCATCTGTTCGGCGATGAAGCAAAGGCGCGTGTGAATCAGGTCATCGGCGAAGGCGCTGCCGTTTTCTTCCGCATACTGCTGCTCAAACTCCGTGACAGTGAGATCCATCTCTTCCGCAAAGCGCGCCGCCGTGAACCGCTCGAACGGCTTGCGGAACACAAATTCCTTGATCTGCCTGAGACGCACTGCACGGGAATCGGAGACCGGCACAGCCTTCACGCGGCAGAGCTGCTCGTGCAGCCGGTAAAAGAGCATGCGGAACATGAGATTCGTCATTTCTATGCGGTGCAGATGCACAGAGAAATATTCAAAGCACATATCACGCAGCAGCTTCGAGAGTTCCGTCCCTTTCGGCAGCGTGACCGGCGTGTTCAGCGGGATGCTGAGTGCGCGGAGCATCGCTTCCTCCTCTGCATCCGGCGCAAAGTGCAGCCAGTCGTCGTTGTATACCTCCCCGTCCGCACCGTAATGCTGATAGGCGTCCGGCGTGTAGAGAATCCATGTATATGCGGGATATTTCCGCATTTCCCCGTCATAGAAAATCCGGCAGGGCGACTTGATCAGCAGGAAGACATAGTCCCCTGTGCCTTGCTCGCGTTGATTGCTGAAATCTGCACTGTGTGTCGAATGCCAGCCGATTTCGTCCATTCTCATCTGTATCAACCCCTTTTTATCATGATACCATATCACATGCTGTTTGTCAATAGCATTTCGGCGCACGGGTATTTACAACTGACGTATTTTCTGCTATAATAGACAGGTACCACATCACAGGCCAAAAAGGAGAACGGCTATGTATCTGAAAGAGAAAACGCTCCGGGTGCTGCGCATCCGCAATGTCCTGCTGACGATCTTCGCGGTGATCGAGCTGCTGGGGCGCGGCTATTACATTGTCTCGGAATTTGTCTATTACCGCGACGACCCCGAGAGCGCATGGGGCGCAGTCGATATGAAAAGCTCGCTGATCATGGTGCCGCTCTTAGTGCTGCTCCTCATTCTGCTCGCACGCTCGCGGTATCACATCGGGAATGCGGTGTTCTTCTCGCGCTGCTTTGAGGGCGATCTGGACGGCGTTGTCCCTGTCGCAGACCTCGCCGCTGTCACCGGCATGACCGTGCCGCAGGCAGAACGGGAAACGGCGCTCTGCATCCGGCGATATATGAAAAGCTGTACGCTCCGGGCAGAGAATGACGGCAGCAGAAGCGTCGTGCTCGAAAGCAAGAAGATCCGCTGCCAGTGTCAGAGCTGCGGCGCGGAGATCGAGAAGAGCATCTATTTCACCGGCACATGCTCCTATTGCGGGAGCTCCGACCTGACGGCGCGCGTGCTCTCGGGCGACCAGTTTCTCAGCATCACCAGCGATGCACAGCAGGGCAGAAACAATCCTGAGTTCTACATGGCGAAGTATCTCTCGCTCAAGAAGGGGCTGTTCGCGACGCTGTTTGTGCTCGGTGCGAGCCTCGCGGTCATCACGCTGATGTATACCGGCTCCGAGCTTTCGCATTATTTCGACAAAGCGTATCAGCAGAAGAACCTGCTGGATCCGGACAATCATCTTTTCTCCTATGAGCTGATCCGTGCGGATATTCTCGACAACATGCTGTTCGGCATTGCGCTGGTTCTGGTGCTGACACCGCTTGCATGGCTGCGCCTCCGCAAGACAGTCAGCATCCGCACGGCACAGGAGAGCGCAGGGTATTTTGCGCGTTACAGCAAGCCGTATGTCGCGGTGGAGCAGATCCCCGACATGGGCATTGTCGCGACAAACCGCAGCAAGATGAAAAGCGTGCGGCGTGCAATCCGCCACGGCTATCTCCGCAACTGTGCCTTTGAGATGCACGAGGGCAGGCTGACGGCGGCGCTCGCAAAGAAGATCGTCAAGAACCAGTGCCCCGGCTGCGGCGCACCGATCACGGGCGCTGTGGACGAGAACTACACATGCAGCTATTGCGGCAGAGAAATCATGGGCGTGATCGTGAAGCGATGACCGCCCGACATATACAAAAAGCGCCCCGCACGGATCCGTCTGATCTGTGCGGGGCGCTCTGCATGCGCCTTATGTGTATCGCCCTGTCAGCAGCCCTGCCGCCGTATAGAGCGCATCTGCACGGTCACTCGCCGAGGAAATGATCCGGTGCAGCGGGGTGCGTTCCAGCGCCAGCGAGGTGCTCTTTTCCTTCATATCGTTCAGTGTCTGACGGATGCCCAGCGTCTCATAGACCGAGAGCGCCGTCCGGAGGAATGTGCTGCCGGTCTCCGGTTCTTCCTGCACTTCGGCTCTGGATACGGTCGTTTCCGCAGCCTCCATGCTGCCCTTGATCGTGCGGACAGCCTCTGCCATGGCGCCGCTGCCGTCGGGCCCGGTCGAAAGATTGCCCCAGAAGGGATCGGTCGTTGTGACAGCCGTTGTGGTCTCCGCCTGCACGGAAAACTCCGATTCTGCCGCTGTCACAGACTTGCCGGAGGAATCCACGGCGGTGATGCGCATAACGTAATTGCCCTCTGTGAGCGAATTGAACGCCAGCTTCTTGCTGAAAAATCCGTTGATGTCATAGGATTTCGCATGGGGATAGACCGTGACGGTCTGCACAGGCACGTCCGTCCCGCGATTGCTGATTGTGCCTGTCAGCGTGCGGATGACCGCATCGCCCTGCACCCTGCCCTGCACGCGGAAGCCTGTCCCCGGGCGCAGGATCTCATCGGGGAGAACCGCGTCCTCTATCGCAATCTGATGATCGAAATACTTGTAGGTATAGCAGATATTGCGGTCAACCATCGTCGGGACACCGCCCGTTCTGCCGCAGCCGGTATACTGCCAGATGTCCGCAGTCTCCGAGAGATTGTGCCCGGCAGGGCTTGAGAGACCGCTCACGGAGTCGAAATAGTTTGCCTCCCAGATCTCATAGCCGCGGGAAGTGATCGCCTCGCGGTCGATGCACTCCGAGAAGAATGCGGTGTTTGCGTAGACACCGGCGGTGTGACCCGCCTGCTCGATCATCTCAAGCGCCTCGATCAGCGGCGGCGTGAAAACGGAGGAGGGCAGATGCTCCTGCCGCGTCTTGGATTCGAT
This sequence comes from Oscillospiraceae bacterium, assembly GCA_016291435.1. Lineage (GTDB taxonomy): Bacteria > Bacillota > Clostridia > Oscillospirales > Ruminococcaceae > Firm-04. The sequence goes on along the minus strand of JAEEXH010000022.1, from coordinate 25,349 downwards.
GTCAAGATAAACCGGAAATTCAAAGGTGAGCCCGTCGATGTGGCTCAGCAGCATCTCAACATCCTGCTTGAATTCCGCAGAGGTGACGGCGTCCGTGAAGAGATAGCAGCCGACGGCAAGCCCCGCGGCGCGTGCGCCCTCGTAGTTTTCCATGAAGCGCTCGTCGTATTCGCGGTCGCCGTATGCGTGGTAGATCTTGCAGCAGCGGATGATCGCGAACTTTTCGCCGTATGCCGCAGCCGCCTCCCAGTCGATTTTCTCCTGAAATTTTGATACGTCGATGCCGGGAATATATGCCGATGCATAGGCTGTCATATCTGTGTCATCGGGACACTGCATGCCCCGCTGCGCAAAGCAGAGGGTACAGATCACGGCTGCCGTCAGGCATGCTGCGAACCGTCTGAGAATCCGTCTCATAAGTACCCGGCTCCTTTCCTGTCAGAATGCGGAATCCATGTTTCCGCAGATACCCTATATTACATTATATCATATTTCCGGCAGGATTGCAAGGGGAATTTTTTGTTCTCTTGTCGAATATTCGGAATATGCGTATATGCGTGCATTTTACTCTGATTTGTTCCGATATTCCGCCGCGTCTGTCGCAAGATTTACCAAAGCGGCATACCATAGGAGGAGCGGGCAAGATCGCCGTGCGAGGTGAGGATGCCGCTCGGGAAAATGTCGATCAGACCGAAGGCGGCGGGCTTGCCGTCGCGGGGCTTGGCAGCGCTGCCCGGGCTGAACAGCCGCACGCCGTTGACGCTGCGGCTCATGCGCACATGCAGATGCCCGAAGCAGACGATATCCGCGCCGTTCTCCCTGCCGAGTGCAGAGAGCCGCTCCGTGAAGTCGCCCGATTCGTAGTAATGCCCGTGTACGGCGATCAGCTTGTGACCGTAGGGCAGCGGGACAGATGCCATCAGCGGGATGTCGGTATCGAAATCGCAGTTGCCGCGGACGCGCACGAGCTTCTGCTCGAATTCCGGGTATTCCCGCAGGAAGCGCTCAATGTCATACTGCCCGTCGCCGCAGAAGACGAAGAGGTCGGCATCCTTGTGCGGCAAGATGACGTCACAGACCGCAGGGTAATTGTTGTGTGTATCCGAAAAAACACAGATCTGCATACAAAATCCTCCCTTTCTGTTCTGAGTTTCTCTATTATATCATATATTGTGAGGAAAATCAATGGGGGGATATTTCTTGCCCGCTCATGAAAGGAGTTTTTCACTATGGCAATTCCGAAGGATCATCCGCAGATGGAAGCACTGCTGCAATCGGTGAGCGCAAAGCTCGGCGTTCCGGCAGAAACGCTCCGGCAGGAGCTTCAGGCAGGCAAATTTGACAGCGCCTTTGCGGGGCTCAGGCCGCAGGAGCAGGCGGCGTTCCGGCAGGTGCTCAGCAATCCGAAGAAGCTCGATCAGATCATGAATTCCAGGCAGGCACGGGCGCTTTACGAGCGTCTGACAAAGGGGTAAGCGATGGACGATCTCACGAGCCGGCTGCAATCGGTGCTGCGCGATCCGGAAGCGATGCGGGATCTCTCGGAGCTTGCGGCGATGCTGCGGGAGCCCGAGGGCGCTGAGGCATCAGGCGGAGACATGCCGGATCCGGGCGCCGATCTGCCGCTGCCGGATATGGGCAAGCTGCTCGGGATCAGCCGGATGCTCGGCGCACAGCCCCCGGATGCCAATGCGGTGCTGCTCCGTGCACTGAAACCGCATCTTTCGCCGGAGCGTGCAAAGCGCGCAGAGAAGGCACTGCGGCTGCTCCGGCTCTGGCAGATCGTCAGTGTCCTGCGCGAGAGCGGGATGCTCTCTTCGCTGACGGACTGAACCCGGCGGCAATACTGAAACGGAGGTGACGCCGTATGCCTGCACAGAACCCTTTTTCCCGCCGCACCCCGCGCAGACCGATGGTGCCGCGGTTTCAGCCGGAGACAGACAGCAGCCGGTATGCGCCGCCGCCCCCGCGCAGACAGGATCCGCCTGCGCTGACTGTGCCGGAGCCGCCGCAGCCGCCGCAGCCGCCGGAGCGCCCGCTGCACAGCCCGCATACGGCAGCCGGGGAGAAGCCGCCCGCACAGCAGGCACCGTTGCTCCCGCCGGAGCTTTCAGGGCTCCTCACTGATCTCCCCGACCGTCTCCGGCGCATGGACGGTGAGACACTTCTCCTGCTCGCGCTGCTCTGGATGCTCTGGCAGGATAAGGCAGACCGGAAGCTGCTGCTCGCGCTCTGTTACATCCTGCTCTGAAAGCCGCCCGCCGCCTTGACAAAACACCCCCGCTCTGCTATAATTTAGTAGTATCATTTCGCAGAAACGAGGTGCGCGCATGAGCAACATCCGTGAACAATACAGAGCCGTCGTGCAGGCAAAGACACCGAGGGCATTTTTCGGCAATATCCCGCGCAGCTTCATCGAGCTGCTGGCGGCGGTGCCGGCGGCTGCGCTGTTCCTGACAGTCCCCTATCAGATTCTTGTCACCTATCTTGCGCCCTACGGCTATGCGGCGGCAACGGTCTTCGCCGGGCGCATCGGCACATTTCTCGGCGGTGCTGCGCTGCTGCTGCTTCTCGGCAAAAAATGCACCGACGGCACGCAGGTCTCTGCGCTCTGCCGCCGCAATCTCCCGCTGCTCTGCTTCTGTGCCGCGATGCTCCTCATGGTCTTTTCGACGTATCTGAACGGCTTTACCTACGCCGCGCTGCACGGCGATCTTTACAGGCACGAGAGCCTCTTCACCTATCTGCTCTATTTCGGCATCTATTACACGACCGCTTCGGTCATCTCTGCCCCGCGGGTCAAGAAGCTGCTGCTCTATACATTTCTGGCGGCCGCCTTCCTGCTGAACAGCGCTGTGGTGATTGAAACCTATGTGCGGCAGACAAAAATGTTTTTTGCCGAGCATACGATCGGCATTTTCCACCAGTACAATCACTACGGCTACTTCCTGACTGTGACCGTCGTGCTCAGCGCCGCGCTGACACTTCTGGAGAAAACCAAGCCGCTGCGTATCTTTGCGTTTCTCAGCTTTCTGCTCGGGAGCGCGTCGCTCGTCCTGAACGGCACCTTCGGCTGCTATCTCGCATGCATCGCGGGGCTCCTCTTCCTGACAGCCGCAGTCTCTCTGTGCCGCAGAAAATTCTCCCCCGGCGCGCTTGTGCTGCTGGGCATCCTCCTGCTTGTCACAGCGGCGCTCACACCGGTCGACCGCACGATCTACGAAAAGCTCTTCCGCTTCCGCAATGACGTCTCGGGAATCACCTCCGGCAGCGCCGGCAATACGGACGAAGCAGGCACCGGGCGCTGGGGGCTCTGGCGCGTCACGCTCGGGGAGATCCGGGAGCATCCGCTCATCGGCTCCGGTATCGAGGGCATCGCCGATATTCTCATCGCAAGCTCAGTCTTCCACACCGACCGCCCGCACAACGAATATTTGCAGTATGCTGCGTTCTTCGGCATCCCGACGCTGATCGCATATCTCTGCGGACTGTTCTTTGTCTTCCGCTCCGCGCTGAAGCACAGAGCGAAGACGGATGCATGTTCGCTCGCGGCGCTCTGTGCTGCCTTTGCCTACCTTGTCTCCGCGTGCTTCGGCAATACAATGTATTACACTGCGCCGTATCTCTTCCTCTTTCTGGGGCTGAGCTTCCGGACAGGCAGCCGAAAGGACGAGACGCTATGAGCATGCAGAACCGATACCCGCAGCTGCGGCATCTCGACTTCCTGCTGGCGGACATGCTTGCACTGCTGCTCTCCTTTTCCGCTGCATTCTGGCTGAAGCTCGGCGGGCTGTGGTTTCTGCCGGATCCCGAATGGTCTGCGGGGATGTGCGTCCGCATCGTGCTGCTCTTTCTCGCCGCCGATGCCCTGATGACCGTGCTGCTGGATCCGTACAGCGGCATTCTGCGGCGGAAATTCTACATGGAGATCTTCGGCGCGCTCCGTCTGACAGCAGCCAATGCGATCGCTGTTGCGCTGATGCTCTATATTTTCAAAATCGGCGAGCAGCTCTCGCGCACGATCTTCGTGCTCACCTTTGTCTTTTATTTCATCCTGTCGCTGCTGCTGAAATACATCCTGAAAAAGCTGATCGTCTCGGGAAAGCTGCGGCTCGGCGGCAACAAAACCGTGCCGCTCTGCATCATCACCGACCGCGCACATGCCGATGCCGTGATCCGGGATGTCACAGCGGGCGACTATTCGCCGTATGAGATCCGGGCAATCCATTTCCCCGGCACAGAGCGTGCCGCAGCGTATCAGAATATCCCGGTGCTCGGCAGAGATTTCGCAGCAGAGATCATCCGGCAGCGGATCTGCGATGTGCTGATCGCCCTGCCGCCCGCCGCGCTCCCGCAGGCAGATTACCGCATGCTCATTGACAACGCCGTCAATGTGCACATCAGTCTGGAAGCGATCCTCGGCATCGAGACAGAGGATCAGTATGTCAGCGATCTCGGCGTCTGCAAGGCGCTGAGCATGACCGCATTTTCCTTCCGGCTTCCGCAGCTCTTCTATCTCGGCGTCAAGCGCCTGCTGGATGTACTCTTCGGGCTGCTGGGACTTGTGCTGCTCCTGCCGGTTTCTGCGGCAGTGAAGATTGCCTATCTGCTGCACAGCGACCGCGCACCGATCTTCTACACACAGATGCGCATCGGACGGAACGGCAAGCCCATCCGCATCTGGAAATACCGCACGATGGTGCCCGGCGCAGAGGCGCGTCTCAGCGAGCTGCTGAAGGATGAACGGTACCGTGCGGAATGGGAGCACAGTCAGAAGCTCCGGCATGATCCGCGCATCACAAGGACGGGGCAGCTGCTCCGCAAAACCTCGGTGGATGAGCTGCCGCAGGTCATCAATCTGCTGCGGGGCGATATGAGCCTTGTCGGACCGCGCCCGCTTGTGGAAGGCGAGCTGGAGGCACACGGCGGCTTGCAGCTTTATCAGCGCGTCCGTCCTGGCATCACAGGCTGGTGGGCATGCAACGGCAGATCGAATATCGGCTACCGCGAGCGGCTGGAGCTGGAGTATTACTATATCAAGCATTTCTCAGTGTATCTCGACGCACTCTGCGTGCTTCGGACGGTGTTTGCCGTGCTGAAAAAGGACGGCGCGGAGTGAGCCGTTCATTTGCAGCGAGCACTTTGATGCACGGTTTTCAGATTATCATAACGAAAGAGCTGTCCGATTCTAACTTGAATCGGACAGCTCTTATCTTTTCAGACAAATATTTTTATACTGTTGTCGATGATAGAGAAATGTTGCCAAATCGTTGCCATGATAACAGTTTGATAACGGCTTTTGGCGTGCTTACGCCCTATTTTTCGGGGTGTTTATTATTCCCACTCCCCAGATTTCACCCGGTACTAAACAAATTTGCTTAGGCAATTTGCGTTGTGGTATCTCAGTTATACATTTTGCTCTGTACTATACTGCCCACTGATGCCGAGTTATCATTTTTTTAGCGCCATGATAACCAAAACCAGCGACTTATAGGAGAATATGTGCCCGGTGGCTTGCTCCTTATTTGGTATTATAGCGCAAATTGAGGCGGTTGTCAAGAGGGGATTATCCAACTTCGTATGGCTGTATTTTTTTCATGAGCATCGTATTTGTCATGTTACACCTGTTTTCAAATCTCATGCAGAAATCCAATGGATTAACATTTTGTAGTATACTCTTTTCAAATATATCCCTTGTGTATATGCCGCCCCCAGAACCGCACCTGCACGGGGTGCAAACCGCGCCTTGCCGGACGTTGAACCGCATCTTGCCGGAGCAAAACCGCACCCGAAGCAGGAGCCTGTCAGAATACACCAGCAGGCTCCCTTCAGGAAACTCAGCCCTGAGCTTGATTAGAGCTCAGGATAATCTATATGATTTTTCTCAAGAATGGCTCTGAGTTCGTCAATGTACGCATACAGGCGCTGGATCTCTATCCAGTTACCGTGACAAAGGCGGTCAGCTTCTTCCAATTCATGTCGAGTAAGCTCATAATCGTACCATTTCAGGCACTTGTGATCCTGACTAAAAGCACAGTAATTCTCCATCACGGCTCTGCTCCTTCCGGGAGTCCATGCCGCCTGCGCATTGAGACTTCTCCGTCGATCATGACCGGATATGCGGTGTTGACGATCCTGTCAATGATCGCATCAGAGATCGGGCTGTCATTGTTCGGATCAGCGTTGATGCGGTCGTACCACCCCTCGGTATGGTATTGCGTACAGAAAATCATAGACCGCTCAATACGCGATTCAATGATCTCCAGCAGATCATAGCTCTCATTCGGCGTCAGGCAGCGGATCAGCCACTCATCAAGGATCAGCAGATCCACCTTCTTGTATGCCTTGATAACCTTTGCAAATTCGCCGTTTGCCTTAGCAACACTCAGCTCGTCCAGAAGCTCCGGCATCCGGATGTAACGCACTGACTTGAACTTGCGGCAGGCAGCGTTGCCAAGCGCACAGGCGATGTAGGTTTTGCCGTTTCCAGAAGCACCCTTCAGGATAATATGCCGCCCCTCGTCAACATACCGGCAGGTCGCAAATCGCAGCATCCTGCCCTTGTCCAGATGCCTGTCCTCAATGTATTCAATGCCCTCCATCGTAGCCGAAGGATTGGAAAAATGCGCATTTCGGATGAAGCGGAGAAGCTTGTTATTCTGCCGACGGTTCCACTCGCAATCGACCAGCAGCGACAATCTGTCCTCGAATCCAAGCTGACCATAGCTGCTTGCATCCTCGGCCTGGCGCTCCAGCTCATCCGCAAACGCGCTCATTTTCATGGCACGGAGGCGCTCTAACGTGTTATTCAACATTACCGCCACCTCCCTTTTTCCAGTAGGCTGCGCCGCGGGTAATGCCGTACTTGCTGCCGGATTCCGTTTCTTCGGAACTCTTTTCCGGCTCGCGACTGTTCTTCAAAAGCGTTGCAATTGTGCGGATAGACGGCGATGAGGTAAAGGCCAGCATTCGCTCACAGGCAGATTCCAGCTTCTTTTTGCCGTACCGCTTTCCGAGCTTCGTCAGGCTGACACAAGCCTTGTAGCCCTGTTCAGCAGCAGCACCGGAGGACAGGAAGTATCTCACGATCTCCTCAGTAGATTTTCCAATGGTTTTCGCCCATGTCCTGAACTCGTCAGCATTGCAATGCAGGTATTCCCGATGTCTGTCTGGCATATGCTCCGGCTTCACAATTGGCTGGACACTGTACTTTTCGAGCCGTTTGTGAGAGGTCATGCGGCTGCCCTTGAAATACACCTCAACTAGATCGCGTGTCAATCTGATCTGTACTTGTTCGCCGATCAGGTCAAACGGCACAGAGTACTTGTTCATCCCGTCCGAGATCAGATAGTCATTGCCAACTACCTGCTGCTTCCATACAGATGGCTCATACGGCTGCTTTGGAAGCGGCAGCATGAATTCCTTCTCCTCTGCAAGATACGCCTCTCTGCGGCAGCCAGGACGCTTCTGAAATGGCTTGGTGTTGATGTATTCCAGACGTTCTGCGACGGCTTCCTGCACCTCCGCAATGGAGAAAAACTTACGTTCACGAAGTGCTGCGCTGATCCATGTCGTGGAGAATCCGACCGACTTTTCTACAAGCCCTTTGTCCTGTGGCTTGCGTACACGCGCCGGAACGATTGCCGTGCCGTAGTATTCTGCAAGTTCCTGGTAACTATGATTCAACTGTGTTTCATAGCGGGTATTGGCGGTTACACCGGTTTTGAGGTTATCCGGTACCAGAATCCGCGTCACACCGCCGAAATATGCGTAAGCATGAACGTGGCACATCAGCCAGTTCTCGATCTTCATGTCTGCGCAGGCTTCCACATAGAGGTAGCTGCTGCACGGCAATGCTGCCACGAACAGATACGCCTTGTACTCCTCGCCGGTCACGGAGTCATAATACGGGATCGTACCACCCGCCCAATCGACCTGCATGGTGTCACCAGGCTTGTGGGTGACGCGCATTGTTGCTTTCGTGACACGCGCCCAACGGCGGTATTTGTCGCCGAACTGCGTGCTCATGTACGGCGTTTCGCCGTTGGCGTAGGCTGCTTCGCAATACTCCTGCCAGAGCAGTGTGAGCGTAACGCCCTTCTGGGATAACTGCTGATGAATGTACTCGTAGTTGATGACAGCATAGGGCGTGGGGCTGCTTTCGTGTCTACCGTAGAGCAGCTCGTCAAGCGCCTCGTTGGTCACATCGTCATCAAGCGGCCAGGTGATGTGCAGTTCCTGAGCGCGGTCGAGTACTGACCTGACCGTCTGATGTGAGCAGTGAACGCTCGCTTCGATGCTTCTCTGGCTATGCCCCTGGGAATGCATCTCCAAGATTTTCCGATAGTTCGTCATATCCGAACCTCCTGTATTTCAAGTCACACATTGTTGTGTGCTATGATTAGTATACAGGATTCGGATAGGTGCGGTCAACGTCCGGCAGCGTGCGGTTCAATGCCCGGCAGAGTGCGGTCGAACCCCCGTGCAGGTGCGGTTCTGGGGGCGGCATATACATTTCCGGTCGATCAATACTGACTTGGGTGCTCTGTCTCATCCTTGGGCAATTCCCAAACCCTTTTCACACATATTATTCACCGCGAAAAACACCGCGCAGATTCAAACAAGTCATGTACGGTGTTGCTTTTTTATTGTACTGTCATCCAGCAAAGCAAATAATTACTTAGGCGGTTCGCTAAAGAAATCCTGTTTCTCTATTCATTCGCATTTTATAATTTGAACTTTAAAGGAGTGGATGAATAGTATTGGTTTTCAACATCATGACCTGTTACACAATATTCTTGGTATAGATTTAAGACTATTTTTTCTATATCAGATCGCGGTGGCCTTTGTTGTATTGCTTCATCGATCCGAATTTTATCAACGAATTGCAGAAGGTCCGAATCAGCTTGAATAGTGTAGCCATAGACATTTCCGCTGCGAGAAGTGGTAATACAATCTGCTAATAATCGATAAACATATTCATCTAGGAATGTATTCTGAATATATTGTTTGCATACTTCCCGATCATCAATAGTGTTCTTTTCGCCACAGAAAAAGCGTAATATGCCGTAAATATTTTTATAGCGATAATAAGCAGAATCGTATAAATGAACCTTCTCTTCTATTATTTTGTTGCACATATTAGCGTAAATGGTTCTTAAATCATCAATCCATTTATTATCTGAGGTTGAATGTTTATTATCCACCTCCATCCAATAGATTAGATCGCTAATCAGCAAAACCCATTGATATTTATTGCCTAATTTTCTATAAAAATCACTTACTTCCTCGGCTTTCATTTGTTTTATTAATATTGCAATTATGATGAGAGCACGCTGGTGGGCACTTAGCATCATAAACTCTAAACCATTGTCAATTGAGTCAAGTTGCCACCAGATAGCTTTTGTCAATGCATATTTCCTAGAATCAAGAATCTCATCGGTATAGAGTTGCAATGTTTCAAACCATTCCCTTTGCCAATTAGTATCGATTTCATTGATATACTTTTTTAAGATGGTTCTTGCTTTTTTCTTTTCAGAGTTGTTAATGCTTGCAATCATATTTTCAACGGACTCGCAGATAATCGAAAACTCATTACTACCATATGAAAAATACAAATCGAAAAATTTGGCGCTATAAATAGGGTATTTACTGTTAAAGCTGTCGCTATCATACGAATATTGTGGCATTAACTCCTCATGTCTGATATATCGCGAAGCGTATGGGAATAATAAACTTAGTATTGGTAAATAGCGTGAATATTTATCAGACAATTGATCATAATATGCCTTACCTTTTTTATTAAACTGTTCCCTGTTATAATAATTAATCCTTATTTTTTCCTCTGATAAAATTGTATCTCTCGAGATGAAATATTCTTGGTTTGTTCTAATCTGTTCGTACAATTCAGGGACAATAAATCTTATAGCCTCAAGCGAAAATAGTGTCGCTGTATCAAGTCGTTTACAACTTGGAAGCACATTGGAATAAACAGAATTCACCAATCTTTTAAAATTACGAATGTTTTCGTTTCCGTCACTACATAACACATTGCACACTTCAGTATATATTCTGTTACTCATAAAATCAATGCCATAACGCTGCAAGATGTTTTGAGTACAAATTTGATACACTGCTGCGAGATGCTCTTTAGGAGCCGATGGAATCTGTATTTCTTGCTGAACTATTTTTTCTATATATTTAGGGTGAATTTTTGCAGTGTTATTTATCAGTTCTTTTACCCGATTCGAATCATAGGATAATATGTAAAGAATATTTGGGAGATCAAATATAGTCCCTATCAATTTAAACAGGAAAAGGATATTATCTGCTTCAGCTCGATCGATATTGTCAATAATGAAGACTATGGGCTTATTGAGAGAGTTTAAATACATGGTCAATTCTGCTTTGATGGTTGTTATTTGATCAGATGAGCTATTAGGAGAGGTCAATTCTTTAAAAAGGGAACCGATTTCTTTCGATTTTGTTATGGTATTGCCAATGTCGCCAAAAGTCTGTTTTAAACAAGATGCTATTCTTTTACTTTTTAAAACACTGTATTTAATGCCAGTTTTCTGTAATATTTTATCATACATTGATAATAACAATGCGTCGCGTGTTCCAAAAATCCAGGGATCAAAATCATCAATTACAACAGCTTCTCTATTATTCTCGTTAATCAACCGCTTTACATTATTTATAATTGTTGTCTTTCCGCTTCCCCATTCGCCACAAAGCGCTATGACAAACGAGCGTTCCGAACGGAAATTAATGATGGTAGAATATAGCTGATTAATCGTTGTACTACGATCCAAAAGATCATAATCTACATCTTTCTCGGATAATAATATGGGCTCATCATTTAAGACCGTAAAATTATTGTTCAATATGTCTTTAAGATCATATAAGTGTTCATTTAAATTCTGCTTGCATTTACACCTATGTACTCTAAAAACAATCATACATAATGCAACAATCATTATGATTAAAGTGCCTTTAGATTTGAAGGCGGAGTTAGGTACTATAATAGAGTATATTATTCTTAATATTAATGAAGATGTAAACAAGCAAATAATAGCAGCATCAATGTGTGTTACTGTTTTCAATGTGAACGCTTGAAAATATGAGTGTTCAAGCATCCATAGAACGGCAAGCATTACAACACTTACGAATACAATCTGTATTAGCTGTTCAGGCGCTTTTTCAAAGAGTAGAGAAGGAATATTAAGAATATCTATCACTAATACTCCCATTATGATGAGAATCGAAACCGATGCAATTCTAAACAATGGCATCACACTATTTAGCTGATAGAAATACTCAAGTTTTCGTTCCTTGGTGTCATTTTGATTGCTCGCCATTAAAGCACCTTCTTTACTTTGGTAATTCCTTATAAATTAACGGAAGCGGTAAGTCTGTATTATACCGTTCTAAGTACATCAACGCTATCTCAAAAGCATGCCTGTCATGGTAATTTGCATCTAACATTTTCAAGATGCTTGTTCCATACTTTACATCTATTTCAGGTGTAAGATTCAGTATGAATCCAAATGGATATACGGCAAGATCCGCTACACAACCACTTTTTATAGATTCCTCGGCTTTATAGAGCACAACAGTCGGTCCACACATCAACTGTCCAGTTTCAGGCGGTGTAAGATACATCCTCAAATCAAACAATTCTTTGTTAACGGAATTACTTTCTTTATTCAGTATAAGCTTATCAAATCCTAATCTCTGGTTTTCTTCATATGGTAACAGACTGCAAAACATTGCTATAACTTGCTTTACAAATCGAAGAATGGGACACTCCTTAAAAGTGAATGTTACAACATCACCATGTTTAAGTGGATCATTATTATGCAGATATTTCACTACATCCATGGCAATATCACGATAGGTTTGCGCATACCATGAACCGGTAGTATTATTACAGTGCTCACATAAAGAATACTTACCCATCCCTTGCTGCAAATTGATGAATTTTGCTGGCTCACCATTGATTTTGTTCAATGCCTCATACCCATTATATATTTTGGCGCGTTGCCAGTTAAACGCTTTTTGAGGAGGTATGTGTTCAAAGGTCAGTTCTCCATAGTTACCACAGATATGACATATACCAAATTGAACATCGCTCATTTATTTCCCCTCCGTCAGCTCCTGATACATCTTCATGAGCGTAGCCACGCACTCGCTCTCGGAGTTGAGCTTACCCCAGAAGCCGTATGCCTCCATGACTGCTTTGTCATTCATCTGATGCGCAGTCACGAGGTCGCCGTACAGATACATCTTCTCTCCGTACATATCAGCGAAACTGCTGTCAGAATACTTTGCGCGGACATCAAGGATATGCTGTGCCGTTTTTTCGATTTTTGCCCGCTGTTCCGGCGTCGGATTGCACCACGGGAAGTTGTTATACACAATGTCCTTTGAATAGCGGTAGTCACTCTTAATTCTTCCGCATACTGTTCGGATCCATGCCATGTGAACATTTGAAGTCAAAACGCCAAAATGGAAAAGAGTTGCATTAGGTATAATTAGATTTGCATCTCCTGAAAAAACATTTGGAGATTCAAAGCCAATGGGAATGTATTTTCTATTCTCAGAGGAGTGACGAGGAACAATAATGAATGATCCTTTCGGCATGTTTTCTACATGAAACCGTGTCGGTGTTTCTGCAAGTTTTCGTGTCCCCGCGCTTTTGCTAGCTAGTCTAAATTGTCTTACAGCTTCTACTCGTTTTAAGCACTCCGGCATACTGAGCAACTCTTTTGGAGAACAATCACCTAACCAGAGACAATATCGCGGTTTATTATTGATGAACTCTGTTGCACCAAGCCAAATATGAAATAATTGTTCTGACGCCGGCTCTTTTTTTATAAACTCAAGCATTTCTTCATATGAAAATAAATAATTCTGATCATCAATCGGTTTGTTGCCGATGCCGATTTCGGGCACAGCACAAAGTGGCTTTGACCGGCTGTCTAAAACAATATCATCTGCTTCAACCAGATAACCATTGATATTGCGGACTTGCTTCATGGCTCCATTGTCGTATAATCTGCGCGGTGCAGAATTCGGCGCTTTGCTGAATCCGACAATCACACAATGCACATGGGCTTTCAGACTTGCTTCGCTGTCCCACACAAAGGTGCGGTGGGCAAAGTCAATATGTACGCCCTGCCGGAACAGGTACTTCCAGAGAATTGCAACCTGTTCTCCCTGAGTAATGGAATTGGTCGATACCAGTGCTGCTCTGACGGAATTGACAGTCATCAGTTCCGCCGCCTTTTGATACCAGCAAGAAACATAGTCCAGATTACCATTGTTTTTCACACCATCGAAGATAGTAAGCACATCGTCTTTTTGCTCATCATTCATGAGTCTATCCCCGACAAACGGCGGATTTCCGGCAATATAGGATAATCTATCTCTCGGTACAACGCTTGCCCAATCCATTCTCAGCGCGTTGCCCTCGACAATATTCGCATAAGATTTCAGCGGCAAGAAATCAAGGTTAATATTCATCAAGCGCTCAGTTTCCTGCATCATCTGGCTTTCCGCAATCCAAAGGGCGGTTTTGGCGACTGTCACAGCGAAATCATTGATCTCGATGCCGTAAAACTGCCCGATCGACACCATGATCGGATTCAGCGTTTCTGCGCCGAGCATCATCTGACCGCCGACCTGTCCGGAGGAATCCGCAACAATCTGAGCGATGACCTCGTTCTCCAGCTTTCGCAGCGAGAGATAGGTCTCCGTCAGGAAGTTGCCGCTGCCGCAAGCCGGATCCAGGAAGCACAGCGAGGCAAGCTTCTCCTGAAATGCAGGGAGCCGCTTTCTGCGCGTATACACATCTTTCAGCGCGATAATGCTCTCGTATTCCTGCCGCAAATCGTCAAGGAACAGCGGATCAATAACCTTGTGGATGTTCTCAATCGAGGTATAGTGCATACCGCCGCTGCGGCGCGTTTCGGGGTTCAAGGTCGATTCAAAGACCGCACCGAAAATCGTCGGGGAGATGCCCGACCAGTCAAAGTCCTCACTTGCCTTGCGCAGAATCAGATCCATGATCTCATCCGTCAGCCGCGGGATCTCGATATGTTCATCTGCAAACAGTCCGCCGTTGACATACGGAAATGCTGCGAGGTCTTCTTCCATGTACGGATCACGGTCTTCCGTTTTGGTGTCCAGAACCTGAAACAGCTCGATCAGAGCCTTTCGCGCAGATTTCGCGTCAAACTGCTTCATGTAGTCATGGAACATCATGTGTTTGCCGAAGATATTGGCATCCTCTGCATACAGACAGAAAACCAGGCGAACGCACAGCTTGTTCAGGCTTTGCAGCGTCGCCGGCGCTGTCGGATCAGCATACTGTTTCAGCAGCGCATCATACAGCGCGCCAACGATCTCGCCGGCTTTCAGGGAAATCTCCATTTCCTGTTTCATCAGCTCGCTGCCGGAATCGACAAGGAACTGCATCCGGTAATACTCTTTCGGAAAGTCTTTCAGGAAAATGATCTCTGGTTCGCCGTTCGGCTTTTCCATGTCATAGATATTAAATTCAGCAAAGTTGCAGGTGATAATCCAGCGCGGACGCTGCGAATACGGCAGCTCAGCAGCATAGCGTTTAGCCTGCTGAAAAGGAGAGAGCATCTGCCCGTCAGACTGCTTGATCGCCTTGCGCAGGTCTTTGCCGAGCGACTTCTGCTCGATCATAACATGGGTGGACGGGATATAACCGTCGATGAAGCTGGTATGGTCGAGCTGCACCTGATCCTCAAAGCTGATGAATCCTTTGATATCCTGCACGCCGAAAACGCTGACCAGCAAATCCATCCAGAACTGCTGGCTCTGCCCCTTTTCGTATCCCTGATCCTTCCAGCGTGCCGCAAATTCCGCAGCTGCCTTCTTCTGTTCGTTTGGTGTCATGGCCTTCTCCTTCAATATTTGTGATATGGATATACATATACAGAATATAGTATACCATAATTTAGTAATAATGTCAATCTGAAATGACCGTTTCTCTATTATCCAGCATTTTCTGTCTGATAAAGAAAAAGAGCAGCACCATTACAGCACTGCTCCTTCGCCGTATAATTCGCAAATTTCATGAAAAGAGGGTTTCACGGGTGCACGAGGCGATAAAACGATTTTTTTCGGGTGCATTCGTGCACATGACACAAAGCACACTCTAGGCACTAAATTTCTCGTATCTGCACCGATTTCCATAGTAATGAGGGCTATGGTACACAAAGGCTGCGTGCACATGCACTTTTATGCACCTAAAAATGCTCGTGTGCACGGTCGGGTGCATTCGGGGTGAAAACGGTTTCAAAATACGGAAATTTGCTTCAAAATACGGAAAAATTTTTCAATGCAAAAGCAAAGAAAAACGTCCTAAATGCTTGAATTTCACGCATTTAGGACGCTTTGCGAAAAGTGAGAAATGAGGGGTTCGAACCCTCGACCCTCTCCTTAAAAGGGAGATGCTCTGCCAACTGAGCTAATTTCTCATAGAGCAGATATATTATACCATATTTCAGCAGAAAAGTCAAGCAAAAAATCATCTGCCGGAGAAACGGGTCACCCCGTCTCTCCGCAGCGATTTTCTGTTTCATTACACACCGAACTTCGTGGTGAGAACCGGCACGCCGACGCCCATAGTGGAAGCGACGGTGACAGAGCGCAGGTAAGTACCCTTTGCTGCTGCCGGCTTTGCCTTCACGACTGCCTCAAGCAGGGTGTTGAAGTTCTCCTCGAGCTTGTCAGCGCCGAAGGAAACCTTGCCGATCGGGCAGTGAATGATGTTGGACTTGTCGAGACGGTACTCGATCTTACCGGCCTTTGCCTCCTGAACTGCCTTTGCGACATCAGGCGAAACAGTGCCGGCCTTCGGGTTCGGCATCAGGCCACGCGGACCGAGAACCTTACCGAGTCTACCGACAACGCCCATCATGTCAGGCGATGCGATGACAACGTCGAACTCCATCCAGTTTTCCTTCTGGATCTTCTCGACCATATCCAGACCGCCGACATAGTCTGCGCCGGCTGCCTTTGCTGCCTCATACTTGTCCTCCTTGCAGAAGACGAGAATGCGGATGGTCTTACCGGTACCGTTCGGCAGAACAACTGCGCCGCGGACCTGCTGATCTGCGTGACGGGAGTCAACGCCGAGGCGGATGTGTGCCTCAACGGTCTCGTCAAACTTTGCCTTTGCGAGCGTGCAAACGGTGCTGAGTGCCTCGTTCGGCTCGTACAGCTTGCTGGCGTCGAGCGCCTTTGCGCTGTCGACATATTTCTTTCCGTGTTTCATTTATGCAAAACTCCTTATCATCAATCTGTGGTGTGCCGGCGTCAGATCAGCCGGCTGGCGGAAGAATCCTCCCACTGGCAGACATCAGTCTGCGACGACAACGCCCATCGAACGGGCAGTACCTGCGATCATGCTCATTGCAGCCTCGATGGAAGCAGCATTCAGGTCAGGCATCTTCTTCTCGGCGATCGCGCGGATCTGATCCTTGGTGATGGTTGCAACCTTGTTCTTATTCGGAACGCCGGAAGCCTTGTCAATGCCGCATGCCTTCTTGATCAGAACAGCCGCAGGCGGGGTCTTTGTGATAAAGTCGAACGAACGGTCTGCATAGACGGTGATAACGACCGGGATGATCATACCCGCCTCGTTCTTCGTGCGCTCATTGAACTCCTTGCAGAAGCCCATGATGTTGACGCCGTGCTGACCGAGTGCCGGACCGACAGGCGGAGCAGGAGTTGCCTTGCCTGCGGGAATCTGCAGCTTAATAAAGCCAACTACTTTCTGTGCCATTTTGCATTTACCTCCAAATTATGTGGTGTATGGCGGGATACCCTGCCCGTTGCAGAATATCTCTCCCACGACAGCCTGCCGCTTTCAGCATGCCGTCTCTTCTTTTGCGCGGACGGGATCACTCGTCTCTTGTGACCTCTGTCAGCTTGAGCTTGGTCGGGGTCTCCTGACCGAACATGGAGACGAGCACCTCGCAGGTACCCTCCTCGATGTCGATGCTCTGAACCACGCCGGTAAAGCCGTCCATCGCTGTGCCGACGACGCGAACCGAATCGCCGACGCTCAGATTGATCTCAACTGTTGTGCCGAGATCGACGCCCATGGCAGCGACCTCGCTGTCCGTGAGCGGTTGCGGATGCGTAGGATCTGCGCCGAGGAAGCCTGTGACGCCGCGGATCGAGCGGATCAGATAGGCAACCTCATTGGTGTGTACCATATGCACGAGCACATATCCCGGATAGATCTTTCTGGCATATTCCTTGGTCTTTCCGTCTGTGACCTCCTGCACCTGCTCGGTCGGGATCTGCACCTCAAGGATCTTATCGGTGAGCTGCTGATTCTCCGCCTTCGTGAGAATGCTCTGCGCGACCTTGTTTTCGTAGCCGGAGTAGGTATGGATCACATACCACTCTGCCTTCGGGGTGCTTTCTTCACTCATAAGTTACCTCCAGCCTTTCAGAAAAATTGTCTGCGGAGAGCCGCACCGGGTTCCGTAACATTCACATGCCGCATCTTCAAGATTTGCCGCTGATCGCGAACTGGAAGAGCCAGAGGAAGCCCTCATCCAGCAAGAACGTAAAAACGGCGAATCCGATCATGGCAGCGAACACGACGATGCTGTTGTTTGTAACAGTCTTCCTGTCGGGCCAGACCACCTTCTTCAGTTCCTGCTTGAGGTCCTTGAACCACTTTGCGATCTTGCCCTGCTTCTTGGACGAATCCTTCTTGCTGCTCTTTTCAGCAGCGAGTTCCTTGTCCTTCGCCATGCCTGATTCCTTTCTGCCCGTCAGCGTTCATTCACATGCACGCCGCGGACGGGTTTGTTCGGAAGCAAATTACTTCGTTTCCTTATGCAGCGTATGCTTGTTGCAGAATCTGCAGTGCTTCATCATTTCGATTCTGTCCGGGTCGTTCTTCTTGTTCTTCTTAGAAACATAGTTTCTGCGCTTGCATTCTGTGCAAGCAAGTGTGATCTTGACACGCATGTCGGCACCTCCTGTATTCAAATTTCCGCCGCGCATTCCTGCGGGCAAGCGCGTGTCTGCGCTGCGCGCTGTACGGCGGGAGACCTGCCTCCCTCTGTTCTGCGGATGTCAGGCGATGCGCCGGAAGAAGGGTGCAACCGGTCAAGCACATACCGCCGCGCCGAAATTTCCGGGCACAACAAAAACGCCTCCGCAAAGAGGTACATATATTGTACCACAAAAAATCCGCTTTGTCAAGCCCTGACAAGCGGATTTTTGAATGAAATACCGTCTTTCTGCGTCTTACAGCCCGAGCTTTGCCGCAAGCGTCTCCATCGGCATCGCACCGATCGCACGCTTTGTGACCTTCCCGCCCTCAAAGAGCAGGAACGCCGGGATGCTGTCGATGCTGTACTGCATCGCGAGCTCGCCGAGCTCGTCCACATTCACCTTCGCGACGGTCACAGCCGGATATGCCTTGTCGAGCGCCTCCAGCACCGGTGCCATCATCATGCACGGGCCGCACCACGATGCCCAGAAATCGACGAGCACCTTGCCCTCTGCGTCCAGCACCTCAGCAGCGAACTCTGCCGCATCTTCAATATGCAAAACAGCCATAGTGATCCTCCTTATTTTTCCTTATAGTACAGTCGGCAGTGACAGTAGCCCTCGAATTCCGGATCGGCGATCTGGTCGCGGAACTCCTGGCACATACATCGGTTTTCTTCTGTGCGCTGGAGGCGGCAGGGGCAGAAGCCCTCCTTCTTGAGCAGCCCGGCACGGATCCGCGCCACAGTCTCAGCGTCTTCATTGAAACGGATTTTCATTTCGGGGTCACGTTCCCTTCTTCGGATAGGTTTTCCCAGAGCATCCCTCTGTATACCTATTGTAGCATATTGCGTGAAAAAAGTCAATTCTTTTGCAGGAATTCTGCTGCAAATTCAGTTAAATCATAAATATTTCATTTCATGCTTGACAAGCCGCAGAAAATGTGCTATAATAATGAAGTTCTCAGAGATGAGATTTGCGCCGGTAGCTCAGTTGGATAGAGTAACTGGCTACGAACCAGTAGGTCGGGGGTTCGAATCCCTTCCGGCGCATCGCTGAACCCCACTCAGTTGAGTGGGGTTTTTGTGTATCTATCGTAAAAAAAGGAGGACCCCGCAAATGAGCAAGCTCGAAAAACTGATTGACAGCTTCCAGTTAAAGCTCGACAAATTCATGATCGGCTGTGACGCCATCGAAGAGGAGGGCCGCTGGAACAAGGATCTGCACGGCGAAATGGAGCATTTCTATGTGAATGATCTTGTGAGCATCATCATTCGCCTGATTGCAGCAGACGGCGTAATCTCCGAGAAGGAAGCTGACTACCTCAACGATGCGTTCGGCTTCGATTACACACCCGAGGAGCTCACAGAGGTCTATCGCAGCTGTGAGGATGAGATCGGCCTTTCATTCGACGAAGATTTTGAGAACGGCATCAGCTACATGCGCGAGCTGAACGACCGTCTCGCCGATTCCTACAAGGAGCTTCTGGCGCTCATCTGCGAGATCATCGTCGAGAGCGACGGCGTTGTTTCCGAGGAAGAAGCCGAGGAAATCAACCGTCTGAAGGCACTCTGCGAATAATCCCGGCATAAAATCAAAACCGGCACCAGCTCATCAGGCTGCTGCCGGTTTTTGTATGTTGAAAATCTTACGCAGCGCACTGCGGACTCTGTTGAAACATGTTGAAACGGCGCAGAATCGGCGTGCCTGCGCGGTGAAAACACTTGTTTCTGTTGAAAAGTCTGTTGAAACGGTGCAAAACATGAGAAAATTGCCTTTATTCCCCACGGATAAACGCCGCCGGATCGCGGCATGCTATCCATGCCCGCAGAAAGCTCCGCGGGCACAGAGATAGGAAAGGAATGGCAATTCGCATGAAAAAGCAACTGCTTTCTGCGTCCCTTGCGGCGGCGCTCTGCTGCTTCGGCTTTGTCGGCTGCGGCATGCGCGACACCTCGGAGCGCGGCGCGGAGACCACCTCCACCCGGCGTGCTACGACTGCTTCCACGACAGCGGAAACAACAGTGCCGAGCACAACCGTAACGACGGCGCTCTCCACCGATGCGCATATGACGGCCGACACGACCGGCAGCGGTCTGCTCGACCGCGCCGAGAGCATGCTGGATGACGCTGAAGACATTGTCACGAGCGTCCTGACAGAAGCAACCCGTGAGATCCACAACCGCCGCTGATTCTCCGGCGCAGAATCAAGAAACGCCAAGCACATCTCTGCGCTTGGCGTTTTCTCTTGCAATTAGTCTGCTGTGTACGGAATCAGTGCAACGTATCTTGCGCGCTTGATTGCCGTTGTCAGCTTGCGCTGATGATAAGCGCAGGTGCCGGTGACGCGGCGCGGAAGAATCTTCGAGCGCTCAGTCATGCACTTCTTCAGACGGTTGATGTCCTTGTAGTCGATGTCCTGGATCTTATCGACACAGAACATGCAAACCTTTCTGCGCGGTCTCTTGCCGCCGCGCTGCGGTCTCTCATGATCCATAGGCATGGGTTAGTCCCTCCTCTGCAAAATAATGGGCTCTCAGAACGGCACTTCGCCGTCGCTGAGAATTTCTTCAAATTCGCCGATGTCGCCGATATTCAGGTTGTCCTGCTGGGGTGCAGCGGGACGCGGAGCCTGCGGTGCCGCGGGCTGCCCGTAGCCGCCCTGCTGTGCATAACCGCCCTGCTGCTGGTAGCCGCCCTGAGAGCCGTAGCCCCCCTGCTGCTGCCCGTAGCCGCCCTGCTGCTGGTAACCGCCGCCGTAGCCGCCGTCACCGTAGCCGCCGCCCTGCGACGCGCCCTTGGATTCGCCGAAGGTGACATTATCTGCCTGCACATCCATGCCGTAATGCTTGACACCGTTGTTGTCGGTGTAATCATTATTGCGAAGGCTGCCCTCGACAATGATCATCTTGCCCTTGGTGAAATAGCGCGAAACGAACTCAGCAGTCTGCCGCCAGCAAATCACGCGGATGAAATCCGCCTGCTTTTCCTGATCCTTGCGGACGGGGCGGTCAACTGCAACCGTAATCGTACACACCGGAACGCCGGAGGTCGTCTGCCGCAGCTCAGGATCACGGGTCAGACGTCCCATAATGATAACCTTGTTCAGCATAAACCGAACCTCCTTTGAACTGATTGATTACTCCTTGACAGTAATCATGGAACGGAGCACGCCGTCGGTAATGTTGAGGATACGGTCGAGCTCTGCCGGGAACTCCGGCTTTGCGTCGAACGTGACGACAACATAATAGCCGTCGGTCTCGTAGTTGATCGGGTATGCGAGCTTGCGCTTGCCCCACTCATCAACCTCGCCGAGCGTTCCGTTCGCCTCGATCAGCTCCTTGAACTTTGCCCACGTTGCCTGAGCAGCCTCCTCACCCTTTGTCAGGCTGAGAACGACCATCAGTTCGTAGCTTGCAGAAAGCTTTGCCATGTTGATACACCTCCTTCTGGATAAAGCCCGTCCGTTCGGTAAATTTCGGGCGGACAAGGATCGCGGCAGTCTGTGCCGCGGGTACGCATACAGTCGTACTCTACTATTTTAGCAGATTCTCCCCGATTTGTCAAGGGGTATTTTGAAATAATCTGCGAGTGCGGCAAAGCGCCCGCGATCCGGCTTGCGGATCACAGGCGCTGAACTGCATATAAATAGTATTCCGTCACTCTGCGGCAGGCGCAGTCAGACCGAGGAAGGCTGCCGGATCGACATAGCTGTCGTTCCGCAGCACCTCAAAATGCAGATGCGCACCCTCTGCGCGCTCCGCCTCGTTCGTGTCGCCGATTGTGCCGAGCACAGTGCCGCGTTCCAGCACCTGCCCCGCGATGACATCCAGATTCTCGTTGAGACCGCAGCAGCGCGTGACCGTGCCGTCCTCATGCAGCAGCGTCACGCAGACGCCGTAGCGTGCATCGCGGCGGATCTCCGTAACGGTGCCGTCGAGCACCGCACAGACCTCCGTGCCGACGGGCGCCGCGAAATCGACGCCGTTGTGGGTCGCCCAGATGCCCGTAGTCTTCGATTTGACAAGCTCGCCTGCGCTGTACGGCGCTGCAATCTCTCCGCTGACCGGCATGAGCGGTGTTTCCGCGGGCGCGGTCGTGACGGCAGGCAGCGCAGTCGTGACCGCTTCTGTCCCGGCAGTCGTGTGACGGAGCAGCGCGGCGGCTTCCTCCGCATCCTCAGTCGTGCGGGCGGTGGTGCGGGTGGTCTGACGGGTCGTCACGGCAGTTGTGCCGGTCGGACGGGTCGCCGAATGCTCGGGCAGCGACTCCGCGATGCTCAGCTCCGGCGGCTGTACGGTGTTTCCGAGCGGCTTCCTGCCCGCAGCGGTGAAGGCATACCAGCAGCCCGCACCGACCATCGCAACGCTGAGCGACAGCGCAGCATAGAAGCCCTTGCCGGTTCTTCCGGCGTGTTTGACATTGTTCATAGCGATCGCCTTTCTGATTCAGAAATCTGTATTCCGCAAGCCGTATCGGATACGGCTTTCACGGGATAGTTTGTCCGGCGATCGGGCAAATATACAAGATTCAGCGCAATTCACGCAGCAGCATCACCGCGCCGCGCCTGTATTGACTTTTCGGAAGCGAGGTGGTATAATTGCAGAGGAACAATCCTGCTTCAGATTTTCACTTTTCATCATTCATCGGAGGTTTCTATGGAAAATCATAAAGCGCGGAACGGCAAAATTGATTTTTTCCGGTTTGTCTTTTCGGTGATCGTGGTCATCTTCCACATCAACAAGGATTTCTGGGATTTCGGGCGCGTCTATCTGGACGGCAGGCTGAGTCTCGCCGGATACGGCGGCTGCGGCGTGGAATACTTTTTCATCGTCTCGGGCTTTTTGTTTGCGCTGTCTCTCAGCAAGCGGACAGAAACCGATGACCTTGCCCGCGATGATTTCGCATTTGTCTGGAAAAAGGCAAAGGCGATCCTGCCCTATCATTTCATTGCATGTGCAATCGCAATCCTGTTCATCCTGATCCGGCTCATCGGCGGCGACAAGGGCTTTGACGTTCTGCTCGACAAGCTGCCCTCCCTGTTCCTGATGCAGGCGTTTCAGCTGAGCGGCAACAATGATGCGCTGCTCGGGCAGGAATGGTATATCAGCACCATGCTGCTCGTCATGTTCCTGCTCTATCCGTTTGCCGTAAAGTTCAAAAAGACCTTCACGGGAATCGCGGCACCGGCGATCGGGCTGTTCCTGCTCGGCAGAAATGCGGTGCAGAACGGTCTGCTGATCGGCACCGATCACAACATGCGCGGCTTGCAGGATATCTGCCTCGGCATCTTCTGCTTCTATGTTTACACAAAGCTGAAGGATCTGAACCCGGGACGGCGCGGCAGACTGCTCATCACAGTGATCGAAGCGTTCTGCTATCTCGTCTCGACCGTCTACTGCTTCACCGCGGCAGACGCAAAATATCAGATCTACATCGCGGTGCTGTTCTGCATCGGCGTGACGCTCTCGTTCAGTGAGCTCGGCGTCATCAGCAGCGGAAAGCTGAGCACGCTTTTCAACAACCGCTTTGTCTATCTGCTCGGCAAATGGAGCCTGCCGATCTATCTGATCCAGAATGCGGTCAGAAGCGGCATGCTGTTTATCAAGGAGAAGAAGCTCGTGAAGGTCTCCGACAGCGTGTTTGCCGCCGCAGATCTGGTGCTGATTCTCATTGCCGGCATCGTGCTGTATTACATCGTGGAATTCTTCCGCAAGCGCATCGCAGCGAAAAAAGCAGCCGGGCAAGCAGCGGCATAACGCCGCCCGCATCCGCAGAATACCGTAAAACAAAAACAGCGGGAGCCGACGCAAAGCCGGTTCCCGCTGCTGTTTTTTTACAGTGCGCCGCTTCTTTCGAGATGCGCAAGCAGTCCCTCGCAGCCCGCCCATATATCGCGGAATGCCGCATCGAACCGCCGCGTATACCACGGGTCGGAGACCTCGCCGCCCGCTTCTGTGAAGTCCATGAGCAGCGAGAGCTTGCCCGCCGGGTCGCCGCCGAGCATCCGCTGCATATTGCGCAGATTCGCACGGTCCATCCCGATCAGGTAATCATACGCCGCATAATCTGCGCGGGTGAGCTGCACCGCCTGCCGCTTTTCGCAGGGGATGCCGTGTCTTTCGAGCTCCTCCTCTGCCGGCGGATAGACAGGATTGCCGCGCCCGCCCCAGATCTCCTCTGTGCTCGTTGCGGCGGAGGCGATCACGAATTGCTCCGCGATGCCGCGCCGCCGCACCATTTCTTTCAGGATCATTTCCGCCATCGGGGAGCGGCAGATATTGCCGTGGCACACGAACATCACACGAATCATGCTATTTTTCCCTCCTGAAATGCCGTATTTTGCCGAGTTATGCGGACTTTTGCGAGGTTCATTTTTCTGACACCCATTTTGACAGAATAGGGCGAAATCGGCAAAACTCCGCATAAATACGCATATTTCAATCGTCGTTAGTAGTAAAATCGTAGTAGAAATCGAGGTGTTTTACTACTAAGGATTTTGCGGAGTGTCCGCACTTATCGCAAGTAGTAATAGAGTGATTACTACCGTTTTACTACTAAGGCGTATGTGTATTACTACTATGTCGAATTCGGTTTCACTACTATTATATCATATCCGCGGCATTTGTTCAAGATGGAATCCGGAAAATGAGACTAAAATGTGCATGGGACAAGCAAAATGTGCATGACTCATGTGCATAACGGCACAGCGATGTGCATGATGCTTGTGCAAATCAATGCTCAAAGTGTGCATAGTGTGCATTATCTATTGACGCACACTAAGCTTTATGCTATACTGAATACAACAGGAGAGACAGCAGGGAGCTGTTACGAACTGTGATGTACCAGAGGAGGTATGATTATGAATGATGTCATGAAGGGTATGCTGATTGTCCTGGTGATCCTCTATGTGATCTCCCCCGTGGATTTTGCCCCTGGACCGGTAGATGATTTCATCGTGATCCTGCTGGGGATTGCAGGCCAGAAGAAGCTCGAAAGCAACCAGTAAACGGCATGGGGCGGATGCCGTCAGAAGGTATCCGCCCCATACTATGAAGGAGGTAGATCCTATGGCTGATAACAAAGAATTTAGAAACGAATTTCTGAAAGATGGTAAGAATGTTATCGTCAGCAAAAAAATGAAAGAAATTCGTTTGAGTCGAGGTATGACACAGGTGGATGTGGCAAAGGAACTTCATATCGACCGATCTGTTTATGCCAAGTATGAATCAGGTAAGCTGACCCCTACACAAGAAAGAAGCCAGGAATTTGCTGCTATCTTTGGAGTCGAT
>JAEEXH010000103.1 GCA_016291435.1 Oscillospiraceae bacterium | reverse complement strand
GTGTGGGTCTGACCTATCAGTGGCAGTACAACTCCGGCTCCGGCTGGAAGGATTCCGGCTCGACCGGCGCGACGACCGCAGAGCTGACGATCTACGGCAGAACGAACTACAACGGCTGGAAGTACCGCTGCATCATCACCGATGCCAACGGCGTTCCCACCACCTCCGGCGAGGCAACGCTCACCGTGAAATGATCTTCGCTCATAAGACTCCGCAGCACCGTGCAGAAATGTACGGTGCTGTTTTTTCTGCAAAGTGAAATATTTTGCCCTGAGAAATCGAATATATAGGCAGAGGACCTCATGCCTCACGAAAGGAGGCTGTCCATATGGATGATGCGCAGATCACAGAGCTGCTCCGGAACAGGGACGAGCGCGCGGTCGCAGCGCTCCAGTCCGTCTACGGCAGATTATGCGAGCGGATCGCGGGCAATTTTCTGCGTTCGCGCGAGGATGTCGAGGAATGCGTCAATTCGGCGTATTTTGCGGTGTGGAATCAGATTCCGCCCGACGACCCGCCGTGCCTGCAGACCTATCTGCTCCGCATTGTCAAGAATATCGCGATCGACCGGCTGAAATACAACAACGCCGAAAAGCGCAGCCCGGCGCTGACTGTCTCGCTCGACGAGCTCTCCGAATGCATTGCCGCGCCGCAGACGGACACTGCGGACACCGAAGCACTCGGCGAGGCGATCAGCCGATTTCTGCGCGCACAGGACGCTCTGCACCGAAGGGTGTTCATCCGGCGGTACTGGTACGGCGAATCGGTCGCGGAGATCGCAGCCGCATGCGGGCTCAAGGAGCGCACCTGCGCGACCTATCTGTTCCGGACACGGAAAAAGCTGAAGGCATTTTTGCAGAAGGAGGGCTTTGATTATGAATGAGAAGAACGAGCTCAGGCTGTTGGAGGCGGTGCACCGCATCGACGACGGACTTGTGCGCGAGGCGATGCAGCCGGACGCAAAGCCGGTCATGCACCGCAGCAGAGTTTTCACGCTCGGAACGGTCGCCGCTGCCGCGGTCATCGCGGTCGGAGCGGCTGCCGTGCAGCACGCAAAGCAGCCGACGGATGCGCTGCGCGGGGATCCTGTCTCTTCCGCGGTGCAAAGTCAGGCGGATACGACCGAAGCGCAGGCGATCGTCACGACGGTGACCGGCGAAAGCACAGCGGATACCCCTGCGCAGACAACAAAACCGGGCACACCGGACAACACCGGTGCACCCGTGCAGACAACTGTTACAACGGTTCAGACAGAGGCGTCGGATCACACAGATTCAGCGGAATCCGGTATCTCCGATGCTGACACTGGTTGTTTTTTACCTGAATGTTGGGACTATATTCAACTGAATTGGAACGGCAAAGAGTATCATGGTGACGCGCAGTGTCCGTTTGAGGCGTTTGCGTCTGATTTCACGCTTGACTGTTATCTTGGAAAGATCAGTGATTTTGAGACCGTCAAAACCCGTGAGGCGGCGCTCCCGTTGGTTTCACCGGATGACAGTGTCTATACCGTCAAAGAGACGGGTGAAGTACTGTTTGCAATGAAAGAGAATGGAATTTGCATTTATTTTTGTACCTGGGATTACAGACCGGAACCGACAGACAAGCCGCGTGACCCGTACCTCGCGTTTTTCTGATTGACATGTTCAACAAGGGAATCACTGATGAAATCCCGTCTGACGGCTTGGAACGCAATCAGCTTGCATCTTCTTTGCCATCTTGCGAATCGGATTGAATCAGTGATTCCCAAGAATAACAAAGCGGAACACGTTCACGCGGTAAACGCCATCACCCGATCTGCAGGATATCGTTGTAGATCGCGCGCATGCCTCGCGCAAACCAGATATTCTGATCAATGTGGTAGTGCCCGCTGAACCACTGGCGGTATTGCAGGCGTGCCGAGAGCTCGTTGAAGAAATCGGTCAGGCGGTTCGCGCCGTACCCGCGGAACAGCGCCGTCTGCACAGAGCCCGGCAGCGAGTGCGTGATCACGAAATCGGTCTCCCAGCCGCATGCGTCGAGCGTTTTCCGCGCCGCGTCGATCTCTCCGGGCGAGGGCAGCTCCTGACTCCACCACGAGACGCCCTCGCGCCGGAATTCCCTGTCATGACTTTCGGCGCCGCCCATCGCAAAGAAGCGCAGCCCGCCGATCGTGAACATCTGCCCGCGCATCAGGTGCAGAATGCCCGGTCGGATCTCCTGCACCAGTCCGCCGTTCCACTCTTTGACCGGATACTGTGCGAGCAGATCGAAGTTCTCGTGATTGCCGTCGATAAACAGCGTGGTATAGGGCTTTTTTTCGAGCCAGTCGAGCCACCAGCGGTCGCTTGCGCTGCCGTCCCAGATCATGCCGAAATCGCCGCAGATGATCAGATAATCCTGCTTCGACAGACCTTTGAGCTTCTGTGCATCGGGATTCTTCCCGCTCAGCTTCCAGGCGTCGTTTTCGCCGTGCAGATCACCGGTCACAAAAATCACAGTACACACCTCCGACAAATAAAGGGGACTTCCATGCCGAAGTCCCCCCTTATTGTTATTCAATTTTTTTGCTGCAAATCCCGTGCGAGGTGCAGCGGCAATCTATGTAAATGCCGTGCGGCATTGTGCGGGAGTCAACACTCCCAGCATACAGCGCCGATTCGGTCGGCGGGTATGCGGTGTTTGATGTTTCTTCAAACCATTGACTGCTGCACTGATTTGGCGATTACGCCCGGCGGAACCGCTCCGCCGCAGAAGTGATCCGCGTCACCCCTGTCGAACGAGGTAGGATTGCGGCTCTGCAGCTGCACCTGTCCGTCGACGGGTGGGGCACGGTGTCAGCTTCCATATCGGAAATCAGCCTGCATGACCGGCATCTCATGCGGTATCCGTGACCGCAAGCCGGAAGCAAAGGGCTGGAAATGTCACACCGTGCGCGCTCTGCAGAAGCCAACGTCAATGGCTGAGAAGAACTCGTCCATATCCATTGGTATCAGCGCCTTTCCGGATCGGAGATTTGCACCGGAACCCTGAAGGTCGGACATTCGGGGAGACATCCCGAACGGGGAACCGCTGCGTGATCCTGATAAGAACATCGGGGGAAGAACCCCTGCTGCTTTGTCGTTTGCATGTATGCTTTGTTCTTATGATCTTATTATATCACATGATCCGCGATTTGTCAAGGGGTTTTTACCAACTTTTTCAGAAAATTTTGAGAACTTTCTGTGAACATAACCGGAGCAGAATTCCGGTGACTGCGCGCGCATTTCGGAGTCTGTTTCCGTACCGCGCCGCCGGGGTCACGGTGAAACTGCAGCCGATCCGGCTGCACATCTCGTCGGTCACAGCCTGCTGCTCCTGATCAAATTCGTAGCTGCAATGGCTGTCCTGATCGAGCGCGAAGACCGACATGTGCGGAATCGCTGCGGCGAAAAAGCGTTTCATGGGATGCAGCTCCGTTGACAGTTTCTGAAAACAGGCATCCGGCTTTTCGGCACAGACATCCCTTTCTTGATTATGCAATATTCCCGCGGATTGTCAGGGGGGACACGAACAATCGGCAAAGCCGGAACGAAACGCTCCCGGAAATGCATGAAAGCATTTCTGAGAGCGTTCGGTTTCAATCGGCTGTGATCGTCAGAATCAGTGCCTGATCCGGATTTTGGTGATCGCACACTGGTCACCGGTCAGTGCGAGATAGAGCTGCTCTGTACCGTCCGGTACCGTTGTGGTGCTTGTGATCGCGACGCCTGCATTTTCCGTCTTCATGACAATTTTGCTGCCGTCTCTCCTGATATGCACGGTGCAGTCAAGCCCCTCTCCTATCCCAGCACAAAGGACGATACCTATACCTATTTTACCTACGCAGATCCCGACAAGAACATCAGCATGAGCTTGGAAAGATGCAGCACAGCATTTCGGAGCTTCCGAAAACGATCGAGCGGAAAAAAGAAATGCTTTCACAGATGGCGGCTGACAAGCAATCTGCGGACAAGCTGCGTGATCCGCAAAGCGGAAAGGTCAAGGAGTTTGCGCTGGTGAAACCGATGGGTTCACCGATCCGCAAGCATGAGGACATCAACGCTTTCCTGCATACGCAGATCACCAAACGTCTGGAGAGACCCTTTGACGAAATGCCGTCGTTCAAGATCGGTGACTTCACACTTGCCGTGCAAACCAGACCGGGGCATCTCGATGAAGCGGTGCTGACGGTCAAAGGTGTGCGGGATTCCGTGTACTACATCCCGGTCGGCAGCGGCGATCATGCTGACAACTGGCAGCGCATTGCGAATTTCCTTGACAGCGGAATTGCAAAAGAGATCACCAGAACCGAGCAGGAGATTGCAAAGCATGAGACCGATCTGGAACAGGCAAAGGCGAGAGTCGGAGAACCCTTCCCGATGGAAGCAGAGCTGGTCGATACACAAAAACGGTTCGCGGAACTGGAACAGAAGCTCTCCGGTTTGTCGGAACAGCAGGAGGATATTATTGATCCCGATGAAGTGGAGGAAACCGAAGGCGAACGCAGAGAGCGTGAAGCATTTGAACAGCGTGACGATGATGACATTGCACCGGACTTCGATCCGCCTGCACAGTCAGCGCCGCGCAGAAGATAATATGAATGAAGGAAGCTCCCGCAGAAAATGTGGGAGCTTTCCGATGCGCTCTGATTGACTTTTTCTGTCTCCTGTGCTATAATTCAGTTGTGCAAACTATGCTGAAACAGAGGTGCTTTTATGAACGTATACACAGGGAATCAGAGCTTTGCTGAGTTTTTTTCGTATCTGAATATGAAAAATCCATCCAATCGGTTCAATGCTTGTAATTCGGAAATAATACAGAGGATTCTTGTGAATTTTCCCAATTTAAGACTTCCTTCTGCTTATGTCGAATTTATGCGTTATGCGGGTAACGGCAATTACTGGATAGGCTCTGATTGTAGCTTTGATGATGTACCGAAACTGCGGGAGTGGGCAGATGAATTGTTAGAAGAAAACAGCTTTCCCTGCAAGCTGAAAGAGGATGATTTTGTTTTCTGGATGCATCAGGGGTATATGTTCTATTTCTTCAATTTGTCAGAAGGTGATGATCCGCCTGTATATTATTATTCAGAAGCTGCTGAAATCTCAAGCTTTGTAAAATGTAGTGATAGCTTTACGAAGTTTATTATAATGCAAGGCGGTCAATATCGTCACGATTCTGAACAGCACTGAGTTATCATATTAACCGAATACACACTAAGCACTTGCTCCGGCAGGTGCTTTCCCGCGAGAAATGATAATTAATAGGGAGATACTCTCATGGAAAGCACTGATTTTTTATCCTTCGCTCCGGAAAACATTGCTATCATACGAAAAACACGTCAACTGCTGAACGAGTATAACGCAACAGAGTTTGATGAAGCAGAACAGCGTATAGCACTGCTTAACCAGATGCTCGGTTCATGCGGTGAAGATGTTATGATTCAGCAGCCTTTCAAGGTGACATATGGTATTCATGTTCACATTGGCAATCATGTTTTCATAAATTATGGCGCGGATTTCTTGGACGGCGGAGAAATCCGCATTGGAAATCGTGTCATGATCGGTCCGGAAGTAAAACTCTTTTCAGGTAATCATTCTCTTGTATCAGAGGAAAGAATGAAAATTGTCAATGGTAAAATGCAGCTTGTTTCAAAGGCAGAACCGATTGAGATCGGTGATGATGTCTGGATATGCGGCAATGTAACAGTCTGTCCGGGAGTGAAAATAGGCAATAGAGCTGTTATTGCAGCAGGAGCCGTTGTTACGAAAGACGTGCCTGAAAACTGTCTTGTCGGCGGAAATCCGGCAAGGATTATTAAAACGATCGAGAAAAAATGGAATCTGCCGACTAAGCAGTATAATGTAATAATGAAAAAGCCTTCGCATCAAAATCATGCGAAGGCTTTTCTATACCCGAAAGGAGGAAACTCGCCTGAATCGCTGCCGCGGCTGGAAATCTGGTTTATTGTCGGGAGTTAACCTTCCGTATTTGCATCAGTATTATTATGATTTGCCGTGAAAGATTCTGTCAGTTCAGGGATCTGCCATTTTTCATTCCAGAGAGCTTCAATCTCAGGACGCTTTGCCTTTCTGACGAGGTACACTCCAAAGGCTGCCAGAAGGAGCTCGCAGGCAGCGCTTTGTTTTTTGATAGCCTGTGCTTTCTGTTTTTTCTTTTGACATATAAACAACTCCTTTTTTATATATACCGCCTTTTGTGGAACATGTTCCTATTATACATCAATCTCATAGAAAAAGCAAAGAGGCGATGCTATACTTTTCAGCCTGATCTTAGATAAGAAAGCCGGAGACCAGATCGGCATGACAACGACCGCAACTTTGAGGGATTCTCAGCAGGACTGAACAGTTACGAAGTCAGAAGTAATCGACGCTGTGCAGGCATCACTTCTGAGTCAAGAGAAATGTGACGGTTTCTGCAAAGAGATGAAAGCGGCTGCGCAAGGTCTGGATGTCTGAATGCTGCCTGCTAAACGGGGTTCTGAAACACTGCGATTACCCGCAACATGTGTTTTATATTGTTCCGAAAATCGCAATTACAATTCTGTAATTATGCACCGTTATTCTGTTCTGTGTGCTATAATGACATTGTCAGCAGGGGACAGAGGCAGTTGCTTCGGAAAGTCTCTGCTGCCTAAATATTCTACATCTCAAAGGAGGAATTAATTATTGGACAAGGCGGACACATTACTATCATCAACAATACGGATTCAACAATGAAAAAGACACTTTGCAAGGCGAATCAGATGGAAGCATGGAATTTTCCTGAAGAGATACCGGCAGGGCAGAGGGCACGGGTATACGTGGAATGGTGCGACTGCATCTTCACGAATACGAGCCATGACAGAGGAACTGTTGTTTATACTTTAAGTGACGGCAGCGGGAAGTCTATGCGTCTTACTATGGCCAATGCGATCACACGCTCGATGACTGTTGAGCTGACAGGCATGGCAGGCCCCGGCATAATTACCTCATGCCCTGTTCAGTGGCGGCATGACGGAGAAATGTATCTGGTCATGGATGATCGTATGGACCTGAAATGCTGGATGGGAAAGGTCCCCGGCGATACACCTGTAAACAAGATGGATATCCCCGGAACACATGATTCCCTCTGTTTCAGCATCACAGGATTTACAGGAGCATTCGCTCCATCGGCAGCAAAAGCGCAGAAAATGAATATCTGGGATCAGCTCAGTTACGGAAGCAGATACCTGGATATCAGGATAGATGAGAACCTGAACGGCTGTCATGGCGTAGCAGACTGCGAAAACGGTCTGAGGGACACCATGGAAGTGATCAGGAGATTCCTTGAAGCAAACCGGACAGAAGTTATTTTTATGAGGATAGTGAATGAGCGTTCTGTTTCAGACAAAGAGGCATTCAGAAAGAGAATGGATGAAATCATTTCTTCTTACGGACATCTCTTCTGCAAGCGTGAGTGTCTTGATAAATGGCCGACACTTGATGCGGTCAGAGGAAGGATAATCTTTCTTGATGATCTCAAAGATCATTATTTATATGAGAAGGGATTCGGATTGGTATACGATATGGAAAACAGATTCGATATCCAGGATGACTATGACAAGCCGGACGAGAATACCAAGCTGAATAAGATAAAGGAAAATATGGATAAGCCATATGTGGAATCAGTCATGAAGCTGAATCACGTCAGTGCAGTCGGAACAGCTGCCGGCCTCTTTGGACTTGGCTGGTCACCGGAGGATTATGCAAACTATCTGAATCCGAGAGTCATCGACTTTACTGTAAACAAGAGCGTTGACTGCGTAATGGGTATCGTTGCCTTCGATTTCTTTGACGCAA
Source organism: Oscillospiraceae bacterium (assembly GCA_016291435.1). Lineage (GTDB taxonomy): Bacteria > Bacillota > Clostridia > Oscillospirales > Ruminococcaceae > Firm-04. The sequence goes on along the minus strand of JAEEXH010000103.1, from coordinate 1,164 downwards.
TGGTATCATCACCGGTCGTTATCAATAATTGCAGGGCATAAAAGAAACAGCGTATATTTCGTAAGTGTTATATAAAAAACGGCCTCATAAGATACAAGAGTGCTCGCCGGTCATATAAGATGGCCGGCGAGCATTGATTCATATATGTCGATTCATTGTGATAGAAAGCGAAAACATCCTTTCCGGCGATCAGAGAACCGTCCGAGTAACAGGGTTGGAATTCCCGGTTCATTTTCCCACCGGCGCCCATTGCACTTTTCTTGATATTATGGTATAATACATGCAGATCATCTCGTATTTCCGGCTGCGACAGAACAGGAGGTTCGCCGTGATTGACCTGAATCATCTTGAGAAATACACAGAAAACAACCGCATCGAAGCGAAAAAGGCGCTCGGCGGACTGCCGCGGAGCATCTGGGAAACCTACTCCGCATTTGCCAACACGCTGGGCGGCATCATTCTGCTCGGTGTCGAGGAATACAAAGACAAAACGCTGCACACAGTCGATTTGCCGGATCCGGAAGGACTTGTCAAGGAGTTCTGGGATGCAGTCAACAACCCGAACAAGACGAGCGTCAATCTTCTGACAAGCAAGCATGTGCGCATCGAGGAGGTCAACGGCGACCGCATCATCGTGATTGAAGTGCCGCGCGCCCAGCGATACTATAAGCCCGTGTTCGTGGATGGGAATCCGATCTCCGGAACCTACCGCCGCAATGGCGAGGGCGACTATCACTGCACGGAGGAGGAACTCCGCGCGATGTACCGCGATGCCAGCATCCGCACGCAGGATATGCTTGTGCTCGATAATATGAACAGTTCGGTTTTCTGTGCGGAGAGCATCCGCAGCTATCGCCAGCGCATGAAGCTGTCACGGCCGAATCATGTCTGGGAAAAACTCGACGATGACGAATTTCTGATGAAGCTCGGCGCAACTGGCATCGGGGAGGACGGCAAGGTGCATCCGACCGCAGCGGGTCTGCTGATGTTCGGCTATGAGAATGAGATTCTGCGCGAGTATCCGAATTATTTTCTCGATTACCGCGAGGAATATGACGACGTTCACCGCTGGACGGACCGCTTTATTTCGTCCTCCGGCGACTGGAGCGGCAACGTGTTCGATTTCTATTTTCATGTGTATAATAAATTGCAGCTTGGCCTGAA
>JAEEXH010000021.1 GCA_016291435.1 Oscillospiraceae bacterium | reverse complement strand
ACCGCAGCCGATCAGCCAGTTGACGGCATAGGTCTTGATGCCGAGCTCATTCTCGATCTGATCGAGCAGATCAAAGGGATTGCGCGCCTCACGGTCCATCTTGTTGATGAAGGTGAAGATCGGGATATGCCGCATGACGCAGACCTTGAACAGCTTGCGGGTCTGCGGCTCAACGCCCTTTGCAGCGTCGATCACCATGATTGCGGCGTCGGCTGCCATGAGCGTGCGGTAGGTATCCTCGGAGAAGTCCTGGTGTCCGGGGGTATCGAGAATATTGATGCAGCAGCCGTCATATTCAAACTGCATGACGGACGATGTGACGGAAATACCGCGCTGCTTCTCGATCTCCATCCAGTCAGAGACAGCGTGACGGGCATTCTTCTTGCCCTTGACGGCACCTGCCATCGAAATCGCACCGCCGTACAGGAGCAGCTTTTCTGTGAGTGTCGTTTTACCGGCGTCCGGATGCGAGATGATCGCAAAGGTACGGCGCCGGCGGATTTCTTCTTCTGTGGTAAACATCTGTATCCTCCAATGTGTAATGATCGGTCTTCGTAAGGCTGCGCGTTACATCGGTCATTCACTCCCTGCATCATATTTGCCGCATAACTTCTCTATTATACCACAAGCGCCCGTGAAATGCAAGTATTTTTCGCGAAGCAGCGGCAAATCTCTTGACAATTCCCCCGAAATGGCGTATACTGTAATTATACGGCGGACGCGCCGAACATGTTACGAGAGGGGATTATTATGAAACAAAGAGGAAAACGCGCTGCGGCTTGTGTGCTCGGCAGTATGATGCTCCTGAGTGCGGTACCGCTTTCCGCAGCACCTGTCTCCGCGGCAGAGGACATCAACTATGCAAAAGCCCTGCAAATGTCGCTCTATTTCTATGAGTGCCAGCAGGCGGGCAAGCTACCGGACTGGAACCGCGTCGAATGGAAGGGCGATTCCAATGTCGATGATGATGTGGACGGCGGCTGGTATGATGCCGGTGACCATGTCAAGTTCAATCTGCCGATGAGCTACTCCGCTGCCATGCTCGCATGGGGTCTCTATGAATACGGCGACGGCGTTGAGGCATGCGGCGAAATGACAAACTATGTCAACAACCTCAAATGGGTGCTCGACTATCTTGCAGCCTGCGATCTCGGCGATTCCGTCATCTATCAGGTCGGAAACGGCAAGGAGGATCACAGATGGTGGGGACCTGTGGAGCTCTATGAATACGGCATGGAGGAGCAGGGCGTCACAACGGCGCGCGGGCATCTTGAAGGCAGAGACTGCTCTGCTGTCACCGCGGAAATGGGTGCTGCGCTCGCTGCCGGTTACTGCGCGCTGAAGGGCAAGGTTTCGCAGAGCGTGCTGGACGGCTATCTGGAGCATGCGGTCAACTATTTCAAGATGGCAGATGCCGACCGCAGCGATGCAACCTACAAGGATTCCGACGGTAATAACTTCTATCCTTCCAGCCATTTCTACGATGAGCTGTTCTGGTGCGCAAACTGGCTCTATATAGCAACCCAGGACAAGGCTTATCTCGACAAGGCGAAAAAGGATTTCATCCCGAACCTCGGCAAGGAGCTCGGTCAGGATGTTCTGAAATATTCGTGGTGCCAGTGCTGGGACGACGTGCAGCAGGGCGGCACACTGCTCTATGCGATCAACACCGGCGACGCGGAGTGGATCGCGCAGGCAAAGAAGCACCTCGACTACTGGCTGAAGTCGAACGATCAGGTGCCGGGCGGTCTGCGCTATGTCGGCACATGGGGCTGCCTCCGCTATGCGACCGGCATCGGCTTCCTCACCGCAGTCGCCTGCGATAAGCTCTTCAAGAACGATTCCAGTTACAGTGACTATAAGGCAATGTATGAAAAGCAGATCAGCTTCTGCTTCGGCGACAATCCCGAAAAACAGGTGTATGTGGTCGGATACTGTGACGGCGCACCGCATAATCCGCATCACCGCACGGCACACGGCTCCTGGAAAAATGCGGAGAAGACACCGGCAGACAACCGCCATATGCTCTACGGCGCACTGGTCGGCGGCCCGACACAGACCGGCTCCTATGAAGACGACCGCTCCAATTACATCAACAATGAGGTCGCGACGGACTATAATGCTGCATATACAGCGCTGCTCTGCAAGATGGTCTCTGAATACGGCGGAAAGACCGATCCCACATTCCCCTATCCCGATACCCGCGATGACGAGCTTTATGTCGAAGCATCGGTCGCTCACACCGCTTCCGGCTCTACGGTTCACATGCGCATGACGAACCACACTGCATGGCCGGCGCGCGTGGTGGACAATCTTTCGATGCGGTATTATATGGATCTCAGCGAACTCACAAAGGCCGGCGTCAAGCCGGAGGATGTTGTGCTCCGCTGCGACCGCGATCAGTCCACGATGTATTCCGGCGTCACACCTGCGAAGATCTCCGGCGTCCAGCACTATGACGGCGATATTTACTATATCGAGATCACTTTCCCGGACGGCAGAGCCATGCTCCCAATCTCCGAGGGACATCATCAGTGCGAGATCATTCTGGCGCTCGTGTATCCGAACTACGGCTCCGGCTGGGACGGCACGAACGATTATTCCGCACAGGGGCTCACCGGCGACAGCGAATCGGGCACAAAGACAAAGTATATCCCTGTCTACGAAAACGGCACGCTGGTCTACGGCATTGAGCCGGACGGCACCGAAGGCAAGGGCAGCATCAGCGCTTCCCCTGCTCCGGGCGGCTCCACAAATCCCGTTACCTCAACGGAATCTACAACCACAACGACCACCACATCGAACGGCACACAGTCCCGCATCCACTACGGCGATGTGGACTGCAACGGTATGGTCGAGCTCGCGGACGGCGTGGCATTCGCAAAGGCAGCTGCAAGCGTAGAAGGCTCAGAGCTCAGTGTCGAGGGCAAGAACAACGCTGATCTCAATGCAGACAACAGCGTCGGCATGGATGATCTTGGCATTCTGCTCAAGCTCCTTGCAGGTATTTACACCGAGGCCGAAATGCCGATCAAAGCAAAAGCGTAACAAAACATAAAAGCACCCCGCAGTTCCTTAAACGAACTGCGGGGTGCTTGTTTTATATTCCTAAGAATGCACGAAGCTCAGGCAGCTTCGCAAGCATCGTCTGCCTGCCCGCCGCATACACCTTCCGCATTTCCTCTTCATCATGCGAGATATGCGTAATTGCGAGCTTTTCCGGCGGACGGATCACAAATGCGGTGCCGTCCTCCTCTGCCTGTGCAACCGTGCGGAGCTGACGGTTATAGACGATATGCCGTTTGGCCATTGCACGCACAAGAGCCGGATATTTGCGGTAAGTGCTGCGCACCAGCGGCATCATCGAATTCGGTTTCTTCTGATAGCCGGGCGGCTGTGTCAGCACGACCACGTTGCGCGTATAGCCCTTATGGACAAAATACCGCAGCGGGATCGAATCGGAGACACCGCCGTCGAGCAGCGCATAGCCGCCGACCTCAACGATTTTCGATGCAAGCGGCATAGAAGCCGATGCGCGGATCCACTCAATATCATCGCCGAGCAAAGTGCGGCAGCGGTGATAGACCGCATGGCCTGTGCGCACATCGGTTGCGACGCAGTAAAACGGGATGCCGGACTTCACGAATGTCTCATTGTCGATCACATCCAGCTGCTCCGGGATCGTGTGATAGCAGAATTCCGCGCCGTACATGTCGCCGGTCTTCACCAGTGAACGCACACTGCAAAAACGCGGATCCTTTGCATACTTGACGCAGTACCGCAGCGGTCGGCGGATCTGATGCGTGACATAGTTGCAGCCAAAGGTCGCGCCGGCAGAAACACCGACCACACCGTCAAGACGGATGCCTTCTTCCATCAGCACATCAATCACGCCGGTCGTGAAGAGCCCGCGCAGCGCGCCGCCCTCCAATATGAGTCCTGTTTTCGGTTCCATTTTCAGTGAGTGCCTCCTCTTATTTCTTCCATGTTGCCGGGGAAAGCAGCAGAATGATCGGGAACAGCTCCAGTCGTCCCGCAAGCATGTCAAAGATCAGCACACATTTGGAGCAGGTTGAAAATACGTCATAATTCGAGGTCGGTCCGACAAGATTGAGACCCGGACCGATGTTGTTGAGCGTGGCAACGACTGCCGTGAAGTTGGTCGTCAGATCGTGTCCGTCCAGCGAGAGAATCAGGATGGATACCACACAGGTCAGCAGATAACAGGCAAGATAGACATGGATTGTTCGGATTACCTCACCTTCAACCTGCCGCCCGTCCATCTTCACCTTTTTCACCTGCCGCGGATGTGTCATCACACGCAGCTCATTGTGCATATTCTTGAAAAAGATCACGATGCGGGAGACCTTGATGCCGCCGCCCGTGCTGCCTGCGCAGGCGCCGATAAACATCAGCATTACAAGGAGCGTGCGGGCATAGGAAGGCCAGCGGTCAAAATCCTCGGTGCCAAAGCCTGTTGTGGAGATCAGCGACCCGACGGTAAATGCAGCATGACGGACTGTCTCAGATACGGTCCGGTACATGTGACGGATATCCAGCGAAATTGTCACGATCGCAAATGTCACGATTCCGAGAAACACCTTCACTTCGGTATTGAACGATTCCTTCGGCTTCTTTTTCAGGAGCAGGAAATAGCTGGTGAAATTGATGGAAAAAAGAATCATGAAGACCGTAACAACGACCTGCGAATAGGGCGTATAGGAGCCCATGCTTGCATTGGTTACCGCAAAGCCGCCTGTACCGGCAGTCGCAACCGCAATGTTCAGCGCATCGAACACGCTCATATCGCCAAAGGCAAGCAGAATGAACTCAATGAGCGTCAGCACGAAATAGATGCCGTAAAGCCAGATCGCGGTCGTGCGCACACGCGGCACCAGCTTGCTGACAGAGGGACCCGGGCTCTCCGCTTTCATCAGATACATGTTCTGGCCGCCGGAAATCGGCAGAAACGCCATGATAAACACCAGCACGCCCATGCCGCCGACCCAGTGCGTGAAGCTGCGCCACATCAGCATGCAGCGCGGGAGAGATTCCACCTCATGCAGAATGCTCGCGCCGGTCGTCGTGAAGCCGGAGACCGACTCAAACAGCGCATCGACAAAGTGCGGGATACAGCCGGAAATATAAAACGGCAGCGCACCGAACACACTGAGCACAATCCAGCTCAGCGCAACGATCAGGAAGCCGTCACGCGCAGAGAGATTCTTCCGCTCAGGCTTCGCAAGCGTCATCAGCCAGCCGCAGATCAGGCAGAAGAGCGCGATTGCGGCAAAAAGCCAGAGCTGCTGTTCATGGTAAATCACCGCTGTCACAGAGGGCACTGCCATGAAAACAGCTTCAAACATCATCAGCAGCCCGAGGATATATACCGTCATTCGGATATTCATACTTTATTCCTTACAAAATGCTCAGCGCAGGATTTCGGTCATATCATGCAGACCGATCAGATCAGACACGACCACAACAGAATCGCCGACCATGATGCTGTCTCCGCCGCGGGGAAGAATGACCTTCCCCCTTCGGATGATCGCTGCGATCAGTACGCCCTCCCTGAGATTCAGATTCATCAGCGGCGCAGAAGTCAGCTCGGACTGCTTCTTCACAATGAACTCAGCCGCTTCGACCTTCCCTTTGATCAGCGTATACAGCGTTTCGAGATTGGTGCCGATCGTCTTTTTCATCGCACGGACATAGCGGATGATATTCTCAGACGTGACGCTCTTCGGATAGATAATCGTGTCAAGATCGAGCTTCCCGATCACGCTGTCAAAGTCGATACGGTTGATCTTCGTGATGATCTTTGCATGGCTGACAGACTTCGCAAAGAGCGACAGCAGGATATTTTCCTCATCGAAATTCGTGAGCGCAACAAATGCTTCCCGCTTGTCGATATTCTCCTGCATGAGCACATCCTGCGAGACCGCGTCTTCATGCACAACAGTCGTGCCTTGCAGCACCTCGGAGAGGTATTCCGCGCGTACGGCATCCTTCTCGATAACCGTCACCGCAATGCCGTCCTTTTCGAGCAGCTCACAGAGATACTCGGAAATATCACCGCCGCCGGCGATCAGCACATCATGCACCGGCTGTGCCTTGTAGTTGATCTTGCGGAAGAAGGTGAACGCTGCCTTCGGCTCTGCGATGATGGAAATGACGTCGCGCTCCTGAAAGACGAGATCACCCTTTGCAATATAGGCTTCCTCACCGCGCTCGACCGTACAGACCAGAATATCGCAGTGCAGCTTTGATGAAAGCTCATGGATTGCCATGCCGCAGAGCGGAGAATCTTCCGGAAGACGGAATTTCAGCATCTCGATGCGTCCCTGCCCGAAGGTATCGACCTTGATCGCGGAGGGGAAGCGCAGAACACGCTCAATCTCCTGTGCAGCAGCCTGCTCGGGATTGATGACCATTGCAAGACCGAGCTCATCCTTCAGATACGGCGCTTCAACGCTGTACTGCGGGCTTCGGACACGCGCAATGGTCTGGCAGCCCGCCTTTTTCGCGATCAGGCAACAGAGCAGATTGCGCTCATCGGAGCCAGTGACTGCGATCATCAGATCTGCATTGTCGATGCCTGCCTCCTGAAGCGTTGCGTGCGTGGCGCCGTTTCCGATGACGCCCATAATGTCATAGCGCTCAGCAACAGTGTTTACCTTGTCCGCAATCGTATCGACGACGGTAACATTATGACCGCCCTCGACAAGCTGCTGCGTCAGCACTCTGCCGACTTTCCCGCACCCCACGATGATAATATTCAAAGTACAGTTTCCTCCTAAAGCAATCCCGCACGATCAGGCGCAAATCAGTCATGCCGCTGATCGGCGAGTGAATACATTTCGCAAAAGCGTGCTGAAAAGGAAGGTTCCTCCCCCGCGGCATACAGATGCCCCGTGTCACCGAACGTATTGATGCGAAACGACGCGATTCCCTCACGCCGTTCCTCCGTGGTCACGACTGTCACGGCAGTCGGCGCAGCACAGAATCCGTGCCAGAGGATCATCGGCGAAACCCCGATCAGGTGCGAGAGCATCACGCACTCCACACCGAAATGGCAGAAGAACAGCAGCGTATCCGTATTCGGCCGCTCTGCACGGTACCAGCCGTTTTCGCGGCGGTAGCCATGCTCTGCGAGCAGGGCATCCAGCCCTTCAAAGACGCGCTTTGCTTCGGCACCGACGCCGCCTGCCTGCATCGCATCGGGCTCGCTCCATCTGTCCTTATCATAAAACCGCGGCTCTGCCGTCCAGACGCCCGGGAGCCAGTCCCACGGAACACGGCGGTCGCCGGTATCGGGATGCTGGATCGGGGCTTCAAATTCCCGCAGCCACGGCAGCGTCTCCGCTGTGCGCTTAAGGCGGTCAAGCGTAAATCGGGCGGTATCCTGTGCGCGCCCGAGCGGCGAAACATAAATCGCAGCAAAATCATGCGCTGCAAGACGGTCTGCGGCGAGCTTCGCTTCCAGCTTTCCGCGTTCTGTCAGCGTATCGTGCACATAGTCAGGGTCGCCGTGCCGGACAATGATCAGCTTCATATCGACTCCTCTGTAATCTCAGACAGCATGTTTCAAATCATTCTATATCATACCACAAAACAGGTCGAATGTCAATGCTGCAAGCCCCGCAGGTATGCGCCGGATGCACGCTGCCGATAAATTTAACATGGATTTCACACGAAACAAAGGTATTATTCAGGTTATTTTAATAATCGCACTGTATAATAAAGGCAAGATGTGAATTACCATTCTTCAAACCTTTCCTCTGAATAACGCAGACCGTTCCCGCCATAACCCCGGGAACGGTCTGCGTTTTTTATCTGCTTTTCCTGCGGCGGATCCACGCTTCGATATACATGCAGAGCGGGCGCAGCACAAGATATGTGAACAGCGCCGTGACCGCATATGCGGCAAGAATACCGAGAATGCGCAGAAACCAGTTTGCCGTCAGACGGAAAACCGCATAGATCAGTGCAATCAGCAGCCCCAGAAACAAGAGCATCTGCACCCACGCAAAGAACTTTTGCAGCCCGTCCTGATGCGGAATCTGCGGAAGCTGAAACCCCATACTGCATCCCTCACTTTCGTTATATCATATAGTATACCATGATTTCCGGGGATTGTCAACCGTCTTGCTGCCAGCTTGAAAAACAAACACGCAGATACGGAATTTTTGGCAAAGATTACGGAAATGCTGCGTATCCTTTGACATTTCTCATAAACCGTGTTATAATGTGAAATGGTAAATCAGCGAAAGCAGGTGTTTTTAATGGCTGCAAAACGTTCGCCCAGAACCGACGAGATTGTAAAGGTCAGCTGGCGGGGCATTTTCGCGAATCTGCTGCTTTCCGCCTTCAAGGCAGCGGCAGGTCTGGTCGCAAATTCTATTTCCGTTGTGCTTGATGCCGTCAACAACCTGAGCGATGCCATGTCATCGGTCATCACAATCATCGGCACGAAGCTCGCAGGAAAAGCCGCGGACCGCAAGCATCCTTACGGGCACGGCAGAATCGAATATATCACCGCGTCAATCATCTCTATCATCGTGCTGCTCGCGGGTATCACCTCGCTCAGAGAATCCGTCGATAAGATTCTGCACCCGGAGGAGACAAATTATTCCGCCGTCACGCTGATCGTTCTGATCGCTTCCATCGGAGCAAAGCTGCTGCTCGGGCAGTATTTCAAGAAAAAGGGCAAAGAGCTGCATTCGGGATCGCTTACGGCATCCGGCGAAGATGCCCTCATGGATTCCGTCATCTCCTTTTCCGCGCTGATCGGCGCTGTGCTGAATCTCACACTCGGCTGGAAGCTCGAAGGCATCCTCGGTGCACTGATTTCAGTGTTCATCATCAAGGCGGGCATCGAGCTGCTGCGCGAAACGGTCGATCACATCATCGGCTCCCGCGCAGAAAGCGAGCTCACCAACAACATCAAGGAGCGGCTGAACGCCTACCCGGAGATTCACGGTGCCTATGACCTCATTCTCCACAGCTACGGCCCCGAGGAATGGTTCGGCTCGGTGCATGTCGAGCTTGACGACAATATGACTGTCCGCGAGATGGATGCACTGACAAGACGCATCGTCCCGCAGATCTATATGGAATTCGGCGTCATCCTCACCGTCGGCGTCTATGCAGAAAACACCAGCGATGAATCCGCAAAGGCGATCAAGCAGGCTGCAAAGACGCTTACCGAGGAGTATCCGCAGATCATGCAGATGCACGGCTTCTATGCCGATACCGGCACAAAGGCAGTTTCCTTCGACATCATCCTGTCATTTGAAGAGCAGGATCCCGCGAGCACCGTAAACGCCCTGCGCGAACGGCTCTCCGCGGAATTCCCCGACTACCAGTTCCACATCAATGTTGACCGCGATTTCAGCGAAAGCCAAGACGAATAAAAAAGCACAAGGAGGCGTATCAGGTGGTATTCAGCAGCTTTCACTTCTTATTCTGGTTTCTGCCGTTCTGCCTCATCGTATATGCACTTGCCCGCAAAAAAGAACGTAATCTCGTTCTGCTCTTTTTCAGCATCGTATTCTATGCCTACGGCGCGATGCAGACGCCGTTTCATCTCTATCTGATTCTCATTTCCGTTGTCGTGAACTGGGTGCTCGGCTTGCTCATGGAGCAAAAGCGCCCGCAGAAGAAGCTATGGCTCATGATCGGTCTCATATGGGATTTCGGCTGTTTGTTTGTGTTCAAATACACGGATTTCTTCATCAAGAATCTGAATCATCTGCCGCTTGTCAATCTCCCGCTGACACATCTTGTGCTGCCGCTCGGCATCAGCTTCTTTACATTCCAGATTGCCTCCTATCTGATTGATGTTTACCGCGGCACGGTCCGCGCCGAATACAGCCTCATCGACCTCGGCACATATATCCTTATGTTTCCGCAGCTCATCGCAGGTCCGATCGTGCGGTTCTCCGATGTGCAAAAGGAGCTGCATGACCGCAGAGTGCGGAAGAAGGAATTTGTAGACGGTCTGTTTCTCTTTATCATCGGTCTCGGCCGCAAGGTCATGCTCGCAAACATGCTCAGCTATCTCTGGAACGATCTGGCAGCGGTCGGTTACGAGTCTATCTCAACACCCGCTGCATGGATGGGCATTTTCGCTTACAGCATGCAGCTCTATTTCGATTTCTCAGGTTATTCGCAAATGGCAATCGGCATGGGTCTCATGCTCGGATTCCATTTCCCGCAGAACTTCAATCACCCGTATCTCTCGACTTCGATGACGGAATTCTGGCGCAGATGGCACATGACCCTCGGCGGCTGGTTCCGTGAATATGTCTATATCCCGCTCGGCGGCAATCGTTGCAGCAAGCAGAGAATGTATTTCAACATGTTCGTTGTCTGGACGCTGACCGGCTTCTGGCACGGCGCAGACTGGAATTTCATCCTCTGGGGCATGCTCCTCTTCTGCCTGCTCGCCGTCGAAAAAGCAGGTCTCGGGAAATGGCTCAGTGCACATAAAGGCATCGCACATCTCTACATGATCTTCTGGATTCCTGTTTCGTGGGCGCTCTTTGCGATCACCGATCTCAAACAGGTCGGCATCTTCATCGGACGGCTCTTCGGCATCGGCGGTGAGGTGCTCATGAAAAATGACTATGTCAACTATTTCCACTCTTACGGAAAATTTCTGATCCTCGGGCTGCTCTTCTGCACGGCCGCTCCGCAGAATCTCTACAGAATGCTGCGCAGATCGAAGCACCCTTATGCGCCCTATGTGACAGCAGCTCTGATGCTCGCCATCCTCGGCGGATCATGCTACTGCCTCTACAAGGGCATGAACAATCCGTTTATGTATTTCCAATTCTGAAAGGTGAATGACAAATATGACTGCTGAAGAACAGAGACAGGTCCGGAATTCGGTCATCGCGATCGTGCTCTGCATTATTTTCCTCTGGAGCGGTAAAAAATTTATCTGGAACAATGCGGTCGCAAAGGACGATCCCCCGCAGGATATCCCCCCGGTCAGCGATTCTGTTGCGGAGCTGCCGGGCGAAACGACTACTACAACCGCATCAGAGCCTTACCTCGTCCCAGATACAACCACTGCACCCGGTGCGCTGATTCCCGGAGATACGACCGTCCCGCTGAATACGGATCAGACAACTGCGGCGACGCCTGCCGCGGAAACAACAACGGCTGCGACAACGACAACAACAGCCGAGACAACCACCGCGCCTCAGGCAAACGGACTGACGCAGGCAGGATTTGTCCCGGCGCCGGACGGCTATTTCAATGACGCGCTCTTTGTCGGAGACTCCCGCACGGTCGGGCTTGCAAACTATGCACCGATTGAAGGCGCGGAATACTTCGCGACCGTCGGTCTCAGCACCTATAAGGTCAACACCTCCAAGAGCGAGGTCGGAAACAGCAAGAATCTCTCCTTCGCACAGCTCCTTGCGTCACGCAAGTTCGGCAAGATCTATCTCATGCTCGGCATCAACGAGATCGGCAACAACCGCACAGCAACGCTTGAAAAATATAAGGAGATCGTCGATCAGATCCGCAAAGCGCAGCCGGACGCGATCCTCTTTATCGAAGCAAACCTGCATGTTGCACAGAGCCGCTCTTCCACGGATGCTGTGGTCAACAACACGCAGATCAACAGCTTCAATGAGGCAACCGCATCCTATGCAGACGGAAAATCTGTCTTCTACCTTGATGTCAACCCTGTGTTTGATGATGCAAGCGGTGCGCTCGGTGCGGAATATACGCATGACGGCACACACCCGCTCGCGAAATACTATCAGACATGGGATGAATTCCTCATGGCAAATGCAATCGTGAAATAACAGAAACGGCTCGGATCAGACGATGATCCGAGCCGTTTTCCATGCCCGCAGATACAGAAAGACCCGGTCGGATCACCGATCGGGTCTTTGCTTTGCACGATTAAACCTGAGCTGAGATTACACGCAGCCCTGTGCCTTCATTGCCTCAGCAACCTTCAGGAAGCCTGCGATGTTTGCACCTGCAACGAGGTCATCGCCGAGACCGTACTTGTTTGCAGCCTCGATGCTTGCATTGAAGATGTTTGCCATGATGGTCTTCAGCTTCTGATCGACCTCTTCTGCGGTCCAGTTGTAACGCATGGAGTTCTGAGACATCTCAAGACCGGAGACGGAAACGCCGCCTGCGTTGACAGCCTTGGAAGGCGCAACGATGATGCCTGCTTCCTTCAGCATTGCGATTGCCTCGTTGGTGGTCGGCATGTTGGAGACCTCAACATAGTACTTGATGCCGTTTGCGATGATCTTCTTCGCATCCTCCTCGAGCACCTCGTTCTGACGTGCGCACGGCATGATGATGTCGACCTTTCTGCCCCACGGCTTCTCGCCCGGGAAGAACTCGCAGCCGAACTTGTCAGCATACGGCTTGACATGCATCGGATCAGTTGCTCTCATCTCGAGCATGAAGTTGATCTTCTCCTCGGTGATGACGCCGTCCGGATCGTAGACATAGCCGTCCGGGCCGGACAGGGTGACAACCTTTGCACCGAGCTCAGCTGCCTTCTTCGCAGTACCCCAAGCAACATTGCCGAAGCCGGAGATCGCGATGGTCTTGCCCTTGATGGAATCCTTGAAGTAGTCGAGCATATTCTCAACATAGTAGACAGCACCGTAACCGGTTGCCTCAGGACGGATCAGGGAGCCGCCGAACTCCATGTTCTTGCCGGTGAGAACGCCGGAGAACTCGTTCTTCAGTCTCTTGTACTGACCGAACAGGTAGCCGATCTCTCTGCCGCCGACGCCCATGTCGCCAGCCGGAACGTCGAGGTTCGGGCCGATGTGACGGAAGAGCTCAGTCATGAAGCTCTGGCAGAAACGCATGACTTCTGCATCAGACTTGCCAGCCGGATCGAAGTCGGAACCGCCCTTGCCGCCGCCCATCGGGAGGGAGGTCAGGGAGTTCTTGAAGATCTGCTCGAAGCCGAGGAACTTGATGATGCCGATGTAAACATTGCTCTGGAAACGGAGGCCGCCCTTGTACGGACCGATTGCAGAGTTGAACTGCACACGGTAGCCGCGGTTGACCTGCACCTTGCCGTTGTCATCGACCCACGGCACACGGAAGATGATCTGACGCTCCGGCTCGACCAGGCGCTCAATGACGCCCGCCTCAACGAGGTCAGGTCTCTGCTCGATGACCGGCTCGATGGTGGAGAGCACCTCTGCGACGGTCTGGAGGAATTCCGGCTCGTTCGGGTTGCGCTTGACAACCTGCTCATAGACGGACTTCAGATACGCATTCTTCAATTCCATAACACAAAACTCCTTACAAAATAGAATAGGACATAAATCGCCCACAATTATTTTACAACATTGTCAGAGTTTTGTCAATCTATATTTTGCCATATATTTCAGGTTTTTTGCACGAAATTTCTGACCTCGTATTTCCTAGAAAAACGGTATGTCAAATTGTCCGTGCCAGAAATACAGTTGTGCGCTCATATCGGAATCCGGTAAAAAGCCTCAGTGTGAACGAAACTCAGAAGGATTCTTCCCGGTTGTGCTGCGGAAGAGCTTTGTGAAGTAATCCACGGAAGAAAAGCCGACCAGACGGCTCACATCCTGCACGCGATAGTGACCGGAAAGCAGCAGCAGCTTCGCGTATTCCATCAGGAAGCCGCGATAAAATTTGCTGAAGCTCACACCGAGGCGCGTCTTGAACCAGCGCGCAAAATAATCGCGGTTCAGCTCGAAATAGTCAGCAGCAAGCTCTGTGGTCGCGGCAACACCCTGCACCTCGAGCAGAAAGGAACGGAGCTTTTTCAGAAGCTGCGCAGTATCTTTATTATTCGGGAGCGGAGCAACAGAGCGCTCCAGTGCGATCATATATTCCACGCGGGCAACATGCTTTCCGAGGATCTCCGCCGCGCGCATCAGCGCTTCACGGATATCCGTCTCCTTTACGGGCTCTGTCAGGTAATCGAGCGCGCCGAGCAGAAAGCACTCCCGCATCTGCACGGAATCGTCATTCTGTGCAACCACCAGCGTCGGGATCGTGCGGCGGCGGCGTGCCAGACGGCGCAGAAGCTCAGCTGCGGGAAGATCAGGCTGGCGGTTCATGCAGACCAGCAGATCGCACTGCTGTTTGACGGCAGAATCCACAGCCTCCCGGATGCCGCGAAGCTGCCCTGCGATCCCGAAGCCGCACTTATTCCATACCGGCATAGCGGCAAAGGCGCTGTGGTCGCCGCCCGAGGTATCTACAATCTGAATGCGGTATAACATACAGTTCCTCCGTGCTGTCAAGAATTACAGAGTTATTATACATCATTTTTCCGACAAATGCAAGTGTTTTTCCGATCAGCACCCGAACTGTCATATGATGCACTGCAACTGTCAGATGATATTCTCCATATCGCAGAAATCGGCTTTTTCGGATGTAGAAAAGCAAGTTCAGACATTGCAGAGCAAGAATGTTCCATTTCTATTGACAAAGCGAATGGAGAAATCCAAAATATACTGCAATCCTTATCCATTGCGCCGAAATCCGCAAAAACGATTGACTTTTTTCGCGTAATCATGTATACTGTATATAGTTCCAATGACATATTTTATTCATATTCTGCAAACATAAAGGAGCGAAAGTCATGCGTTTTGCCGTTGCCCAGTCCGGCGGTCCTACCTGTGCGATCAATGCTTCCCTCGTCGGTGTCTATGAAGCCGCCTGCGAGCTCAGAAGCCATACGCATACGGAGATTCTCGGCGTACTGCACGGCATACAGGGATTGCTTGACGAGCAGTTCATAGACCTTGACAAGTCACTCTCAGATGCAGATAACCGTGCGCTTCTCTGCCGCACCCCGGCAACTGCGCTCGGCTCCTGCCGGTTCCGTCTCCCGGATCCGCAGCAGGATGATTCAATCTACAAAAAAGTCCGTGCGATTCTTGAAAAGCATGGGATCGACGCATTCCTTTATATCGGCGGCAACGATTCCATGGATACCGTCGCAAAGCTCAGCGGCTGGCTCGCAGAGCAGAACAGCCCGATCAGAGTGATCGGTGTGCCGAAGACAATCGACAACGACCTCACCGGCACAGATCATACACCGGGCTTCGGCTCCGCTGTCAAGTATCTGACGATGACGCTTTCCGAGATTATCCGCGACAGCGCTGTCTACTGTGTCCCCTCCGTGCTGATCTGTGAGATCATGGGGCGAGACGCAGGTTGGCTCACCGCTTCTTCCTGCCTTCTCCGCGCAAACGGCGAGACTGCTCCGCAGCTTATCTACCTGCCGGAGGGTGAATTCACCGTCGAAGGCTTCCTCAATGATGTGCGCGAGGCTATGAAAACGCATAAAAGTGTGATCTGCGCAGTTTCTGAGGGTGTGACGCCCCCGGACGCAGACCTCTTCCGATCCGGCGTCAGCGATGCCTACGGGCACGCCTATCTCTCCGGTATCGGCAAATATCTCGAAAATCAGGTGCGCAGTGAAATCGGCTGCAAGGTTCGCTCGGTTGAGCTGAATGTCATGCAGCGCTGCTCCTCTCACCTCGCCTCCGCGACGGATCTCACCGAAGCAGCGGCGTGCGGCAGACATGCAGTTACCCTCGCGGCGCAGGGTCTCACCGGCAGAATGGTGACCATGCAGCGCGATGACAATTCCGCGGAATACCGCATCACCTTTTCCGATATGGCAGCAAAAGACGCTGCAAACTACATCCGCACCTTCCCGAAGGCGTGGATCACTCCCGCAGGCAACCAGATCTCCGATGAAGCGATCAGCTATTTCCTGCCGCTCATTCAGGGTGAAGTGCTGCCTGTAATGGAGAACGGAATGCCAAAGCATTTCCGTTTCTGAACCTGCTTACCACTTATTTTCATATGGTAACCTCTTTCCTTTCTGTGCCGGATAGCTCTGCTGTCCGGCGATTTTCTTTTTATACGGATATTGCGTTCCGCACACGGCTGTGCTATAATAAAAAGAAAACCGCCCTGAAACAGGACGGCTCGAATAGAGAGGGTTTATGAATTCAATTGGAGAGGGTTTGAATTCATGTTCATTCGTATTGTAACACAAATTGGAATAAATTGCAATAGAATCCAAAGTTTTTCTACATATATTCCATAACATGTTTTCTTGATTTGTATAGTTTTCACAATGTTTTGGAAATCATAAGGAAATTCACCCGCTGAAACGTATACCCTAATGAAAGCAGCTTTCATCCCGGGATCATAAGGAGTACCACATGGAACAGGACGCATGCAGCTACCGGCGCTATCTCAACGGCGACAAGGCGGCATTCTCAGAAATACTTTCGGAATACCGCGATCCGGTCACATTCTTTATTCAGCGATATGTGCATGACATCTGTGCTGCGGAGGATATTGCAGCCGATGTCTTCATGGATCTGATCGTTCACCCGCACCGCTATAATTTCAAATCCTCCCTGCGCACCTATCTGTTTATGGTTGCGCGGAGCAGAGCCCTTGACTGGCTCCGGCATAAGAAACGGCATCAGACTGTGCCGATCGACGAAGCAGAGCTGCTCCGTGATGAGACAGATCTCGAGGAGCATGTTCTGCGCAAGGAGGAACACCGGCGCCTGCACGCGGCCATTGACAGGCTGCCCGAGGATCAGCAGATTGCTGTGCACCTTGTCTACTTCGAGGAGCGTTCCTATGCGGATACTGCACGCATCATGAAGAAAAGCGCAAAGCAGGTCGATAACCTGCTCTACCGCGCAAAAGCAGCCCTGAGAGACCTCTTATCAAAGGAGGAGATCTGAATGAGACAATCAAATGAAGCCTTCGAGGCGGAGGTGCTCCGCCGCAGCAAAGTATATCAGCAAAAGCAGCGCACCCGCGTAAAGCAGGCCACGGCAGGCATGCTGACGCTCTGCCTCTGCTTCGGCGCATTCGGAATCTGGAAAATGCAGACACCGAAGTCCGCAGTCAAACTCGAAAACACAACACTGGGATCATATACCGGTGACAGCCTGAGCGACGGCGCCGAGTGTGTTCAAGGCGCAGAGGATGCAATCCTTGGAGACCCGCCGACAATTGACAAAGACATGGCAAAGGAAGGATACAACGGCGCGGACAACAAAGCCGCAACCGCTCCTGCCAATACCCTGACCGGCGGTGCAGACGGTCTGAACGACGAGCTTCTGCCGCTCACGCTGGAGCTTGCTGAACCGGTCACAGCCGATACCGCAGAGATCGTGCTGCTTGTCACAAACCCGAATGTGGAGCCGGTTATCGTCGGATCAGACACATTCTGCATTGAGTATACTGACCCGGACGGCAGCGGAATGGCGATCATGCCCGCGCCCGCCGATGAGAGCAGCGCCGCCGCAAGCGCATACACGATCGCTGCCGGGGAAAGCATCCGCATCACACTCCGGCTCTCGCAGTATCAGATGCAGAGCCCCCTGCCGGCCGGCAGCTACCGCATCTCCTGCATGGATCAGCCGAGCACCGCAGCGGAATTTACAGTGGAGGAAAACTGACATGCACATCCCTTACAGAGTATTGACGGTGCTGACTGCGCTGTTCTCCGCGATCACAGGGTATCGTTATTTCCAGAAGGTTGAGTGCATTCCAAGTGATCTGTACGGCATAGACGAACCGATCTGCACGATCGAGACACAGCCGCACCCCATCCGGGATCTGATGCCGCAGGGCACACTCAGCTTTCAGCCGGAATACCGCATGTACCCGGTCGGCGCAAAGACTGTCCGCTTTCATGTGTATAACAGCACGAACGAGGAAGCCGCTATTTCGATCTACGATGCGGAAATGCAGCTTGCAGACTCCACAAGAGTCACCTTCTGTTTTGACATATCCGCAGAGGAATATGCGCAGAGCTGCGTGACGATCCCCGCGCACAGCGGCACAGACTGGGACGCGAACATTGCAATCTACGGAGACCTGCTCAGTACGCCGGGCAGATATCGCCTGATCTTCGGAACATGGGAAGCAGAATTCCATATTGTCGGGGAGGATGACTAAAATGAAACGAAGCAAGATTATTGCAATGCTCAGCGCATGCACGGTGCTGGCGGCATCGCTCACAGGCTGCGGCAGCACACAGATCGCCTCGACCGATCTTATGGCAGCAGGGCAGATTATCGGGAACACCGCTGCGGAAGACATCCCGCTGACCTCGGCATTTCTCAAGGAGCAGACCGATTTCGCGCTGCGGCTCACACAGCAGGAGCTCGCGAATGCCGACGGCAATAATCTGCTGCTTTCGCCCTATTCTGTCATGCAGGCGCTTGCCATGACCGCAAACGGCGCAGGCGGCGACACCCGCACGGAGATGGAGAAGACGCTCTCGGGCGATTTTTCCGAATATGCGTCGGATGCGCGGAACAAAATGCTCAGCGCTTTCCGCAGATCGCTCTCTGAACGCGGTAATACAAAGCTCAGCACCGCGAATTCGATCTGGTTCCGCAATCAAAAGGATTTTACCGTCGAGCAGGATTTTCTGCAAACGAACGCCGACTGGTTCGGCGCTGCTGCCTACGGCGCGGCATTCGATCAGAGCACTGTCACGGATATCAACACCTGGGTGAAGGACAACACCGACGGCATGATCCCGGAGCTGATCAAAGTCATCCCGCCGAATGCGATGATGTATCTGATCAACGCTGTCGCCTTCGATGCGAAGTGGGAGACCGGCTATCAGAAGGAACAGATCGACGAAAACGGCGAATTTCACGCAGCAGACGGCAGCACACAGAATGCGGTCATGCTGCACGCAAACGAGCATATATTTCTTGCCGGCGACCGCGTACACGGCTTCATAAAGCCCTATCAGGACGGATACAGCTTCGCTGCGCTGCTCCCGGATGAGGGCGTCACGCCGGAGGAATGGCTTGCGGATACCGACTGCTCTGCACTGCAATCCATCCTCTGGAATGCGGATCACTGCAAGGTCGTCACGGAGATGCCGGAGTTCAGCTATGACTATGACACGGAGCTCTCGCAGCCGCTCATTGCGATGGGAATGGGCAAAGCATTCTCCTATGAAGCGGATTTCAGCGGCATCAGCAAGGACGTGGGACTCATGATCAGCGCGGTGCTCCACAAAACACATATCGAGCTGAACGCCGACGGCACGAAAGCTGCGGCTGCAACCGCGATCGAAATGCGGGTAAAAAGCGCCGCGCCCGCACAGGAGCGGGTGGAATATGTGACACTTGACAGACCCTTTGTCTACATGATCATTGACAACGCAACGAATCTGCCGATCTTTATCGGGATTCTGAATTCTGTACAGTAAAGGGAGGTATTCTTATGAAACCGACACTGACAAAGACAGGGCTTCTTGCCGTTGCGGCATCGCTGCTCTGCAATCTGACTGCCTGCGGGAATCTCGGAAATTCGCAGTCCGTTTCGACGATTACGGCACACGCGACCAATCTCAATGAGGGCATTACCCCGCAGAGCGTTTCCGGCAAGGCGCCTGACGACGCATTTCTCACGGCACAGACCGCATTTGCGCTCAATCTGCTCACGCAGACCGCCTCTGCCAATGAGAACGGCAATCTCCTGCTCTCGCCCTATTCTGTGATGCAGGCGCTTGCAATGACTGCAAACGGCGCGGACGGCAACACACTGAAAGAGATGGAGCAGGTGCTCGGCACGAACATTGCCGACCTGAACGAATATCTCTGCACGCTCCGCAATGCGCAGCAGAACACCCCTGACAGCAAGCTCCTGACTGCAAACTCAATCTGGTTCCGGGATGACAAGGAACGCATCGAGGTGCTGCCGGAATTTTTACAGACCAACGCGAACTATTACGCCGCGGATGCCTATGCAGCGCCCTTTGACAGCAGCACGCTGCAAGCTGTCAATAACTGGGTGAGCCAGCGCACGGACAATATGATCCCGCAGCTGCTCAATGAGATCAAGCCCGATGAGGTCATGTATCTGATCAACGCTGTGACCTTTGATGCAAAATGGGCAACAAAATATGCGCCGGAGGACATTATGGAGCGCAATTTCACCTGCGCTGACCACACCGCGAAAAAAGTGCAGATGATGTATTCCGAGGAAGGCTGGTACTATGAGACTGAACACCTGACCGGCTTCAAAAAGGACTATCTCGGCGGGAAATACTCCTTTGCGGCACTGCTCCCGGAGGAGGGTCTCTCCCCTGCCGAGCTGCTCCAAACCATGTCTGCGGAGGAGCTCACGGCACTGCTGCAAAATCCGCAGAGTGCACATGTGCAGGCAGGTCTCCCGCAGTTCACCTTTGACTATAACACAGAACTCAGCAATACGCTCATAAATATGGGCATGGGTTCTGCGTTTGAAGGTGCAGATTTCTCGCGCATGGCAAAGCTCAAAGATCCCAATCAGACGCTGCAGATCGGTGCGGTCATCCACAAGACACACATCGAGGTTGATGCGGACGGCACAAAGGCTGCCGCTGCGACCGCTGTCGTCATGACAGACGGCTGCGAAGCGATTGAGGATGAGATTGAGTACAAGTATGTCATTCTCGACAGACCCTTTGTCTGCATGATCCTCGACAATGAGACGAATCTGCCGGTCTTCTTCGGCACCGTCTGCGAGCCCTGAATCTCAGATGCACAGAATACGCCCCGGGCTTTTCAGATACAGCCCGGGGCGCTTGTTTTATTTCTCCGTGCAGAATTCAACCTTTTCGCCTGCAAGGATCATGTTTGTCGTGCGGACTGCACACATCTTGCCGCACATCGAGCAGGTGTGACGGTCGGCGGGCGGCGTGCTCTCGAAATACGCACGCGCTTTTTCACCGTCCACAGCGATCTCAAACATCTTCTCCCAGTCAACGGCATGGCGTGCCTCTGCCATTTCGTTGTCCTTGTCGCGGGCATGCGGCACACCCTTTGCGATATCGGCGGCATGTGCGGCAATGCGGCTTGCGATGATGCCCTCCTTGACATCATTGACATCGGGCAGGCGCAGATGCTCCGCCGGCGTGACATAGCAGAGGAAATCCGCACCGCTTGCCGCTGCGATCGCACCGCCGATCGCAGATGTGATATGATCGTAGCCCGGGAAAACATCCGTGACAAGCGGTCCGAGCACATAGAACGGCGCATTGTGGCAGATGCGCTTCTGGAGCTTCATGTTTGCCGCAATCTCATTCATCGCCATATGCCCCGGTCCCTCGACCATGACCTGCACATCCTTTTCCCATGCGCGCAGCGTCAGATTACCGAGCTCGATCAGCTCTGCGATCTGTCCTGCATCGGTCGCATCGTCGATGCAGCCCGGGCGCAGCGCATCACCGAGCGAAATCGTCACATCGAATTCGCGCAGAATCTCCAGCACCTCATCGTAATGCTCAAAGAACGGGTTTTCGTTGCCGGTCATCATCATCCACGCGAAGAGCAGCGAGCCGCCGCGTGATACGATGTTCATTTTTCTGCCCTCGCGCATGAATGCTTCCACAGCGCGGCGGTTGATGCCCGCATGGATTGTCATGAAATCGACGCCCTCCTCGGCATGTGCCCGCACAACGCGCAGGAAATCCTCTGCGGTGATCTCCAGCAGATCTTTTTCGAGATAGCCGATCGCGTCATACATCGGGACAGTGCCGATCATCGCGGGAGACTCCGCAACGAGCTTCTGCCGGAAGGAATTGGTCTTGCCGTAATTGCTGAGATCCATGATCGCCTCTGCGCCGAATTTGTGTGCCAGCGCGACCTTCTGCATCTCCACATCATAGTTTTTCGCATCACCCGAAATGCCGAGATTCACATTGATTTTCGTGCGCATTTTCGTGCCGATGCCCTCAGGTGAGATTGCTGTGTGCCGGACATTGCACGGAATCGCGACCTCGCCCTTTGCAACAAGTTCGCGCAGTTCCTCCGGGTCGATGTATTCTTTTTTTGCGACGATCTCCATTTCAGGCGTGATGATGCCCTTCTTCGCCGCTTCCATCTGTGTGCTGTAATTTCTCATTCATATGCTCCTTTTATTCATATTCTCCGCGGATTGCAAATGCGTGATTCATCGGTCCGCTGCCGTGCCCGAGATCGAGCATCGCACCGAGCGCACCGGAAAGATACGCCTTTGCGCGGCGGATCGCTTCCGGCAGCGTGCGACCCTTTGCAAGATTCGATGCGATCGCACTGGAGAGCGTGCAGCCGGTGCCGTGGGTGTTCGGGTTGTCGATGCGTGTGCCGCAAAACCATGTCCCGCAGCCGTGTTCATAGAGATAATCGTTCGCGTCACTGAGCGCATGCCCGCCTTTCAGAAGCACGGCGCAGCCGCATCTGCGGGTAATCTCCGCTGCCGCAGATTCCATATCTGCCTGCGAGCGGATCTCCATGCCGCTCAGAATCTCTGCCTCGGGGATATTCGGCGTGACGACCGCTGCAAGCGGCAGAAGTGTCCGCGTGAGCGTATCGACCGCCTCCGGCTGAAGCAGACGCGCACCGCTGGTCGCGACCATGACGGGGTCTGCAACGATATTCCCGGCGCTGTATTGCCGCAGCTTCTCTGCGATGACTGCGATCAGTGCCGAAGATGAAACCATGCCGATCTTGACGGCATCCGGAGCAATGTCCGTGAAGACCGCATCGAGCTGCTGTGCCAGAAATGCGGGAGTCACCTCCATGATGCCGGAAACGCCCGTCGTATTCTGCGCGGTCAGTGCCGTGACTGCGCTCATTGCATAGACGCCGTGCGCGGTCATGGTCTTGATGTCCGCCTGAATGCCCGCGCCGCCGCTCGAATCGCTGCCCGCAATCGTCAGGGCAGCAGGCATTTTCGTGCCGCTCATCGGAACACCTCCCTGCAAAGTGTCAGCATCCGCCGGGTGTTCGCTGTAATATCCTCACCTGCAAACACGGCTGACACAAGCGCTGCACCCGCAGCACCGATGCCGCGGAGCCTCCGGATATTCTCCGCGTTGATGCCGCCGATGCAGACGGACGGAATCGAAACGCTGGCGGCAATTTCCCGGAAGGCTTCCGGAGAAACCGGGATTGCCCCGGGTTTTGTCGGGGACGGGAACACCGCACCGATGCCGAGATAATCCGCGCCTGCACGCTCTGCAAGCTGTGCCTGCGCAACAGTTTTTGCCGTTGCACCGATGATGAAGCCCTCCGGCGCAAGTGCCCGGATTTCTGTGACAGGGGCATCCTCGATGCCGACATGCACGCCGTCTGCGCCCGCTTCGATTGCTGCACGGTAATCGTCATTGACAATCAGCAGCGCGCCGTATCGGCGGCAGACTGCCAGCACGCGCTTCGCTTCCGTAACAAGCGCATCATGCGGCATACCCTTCTCCCGCAGCTGGATGATCCGCGCACCGCCTCTGAGCGCCGATTCCACAGCATCCTCTGTGCTGCGGCTGCCGATCAGCGCGCGGTCGGTAATCGCATAGAGCAAAAGCCTGTCTCTGTCCATCTCAGCACTCCTTTCTCAGCGCGGCAAAATATGCCGGGGGGTCTTCACATTCCATAAGACCGCTCATAACGCAGATGCCTGCCGCGCCGGTTCCGTGCAGCTCCGGCACTCGCTCCGGTGCAATGCCGCCGATGGCATAGACCGGCACCTGCACGCGCCCGCAGACCGCACGCAGAAAACCTGTTCCGCGCCCGGGGAGACCGCGCTTGCAGTCAGTCGCAAAGATATGCCCGGCGATCAGACGGTCGGCACCGAGGGAGACTGCCTCCTGTGCCTCCTCGACGGAATGGCAGGATGCACCGAGGGAATGAAACTCCCGTTTCAGATCATCGGGCATGCTGCGCAGCGCGGGCAGCGGCATATGGAGCGCACGGATACCGAGCCGAAGCGCGGTCTCAGGATCGCTGTGCAGCACAAGGGGCACACTGTATTCTGCGCAGATTGCTGTCACGGAGCCTGCCAGCGTGAAGTAATCCTCGGGGGAAAGATCCTTCTCCCGCAGGATGATGCAGGAAGGTTTATTCGCCGCGATCTGCGCAATCCGCCGCAGGAATTGCTCCGTATCGGCGCAGAGCTTCCGGTTCGTGATACAGACGATCTCAAACATAGAGGTAATCATTCAGCACAGGCTGCAAGCCCTCGGATGCCATATCCGCATACATCTGCCCGAGGCTTCTGCCGTCGCTGATCTCAAACTGCTCGTCACCGCCTGCGCGATCCTCCTTTCCGCTGTACTTGCTCTCGTGGTCGCCGATGCCGGTCGAGACACCTGCGGAGATTTTCGTTGCTGCGATCTTTACGATGCCGTTGCGGAAGCGCTCACTCTCGCGGGAGGATACTGTAATTCCCGCGAAGGGCAGGAACATACGGTAGGCACAGAGAATCTGACAAAGCTGCCGTTCGCCGACGTCACGCGGATTGATCTTGCCGTTGTTGATGATCGGGCGCAGGCGCGGGCACGAGAGCGAAATCTCCGCATGCGGATATTTCCGCTGCAAGTAGTACATGTGCAGCGCAGTTGCCAGCGCATCATGCCGGAAATCGGAGAGCCCGAGCAGCGCCGAGCCCGCGACACCGCGCATGCCGCCAATCAGCGCACGCTCCTGCGCATCAAAGCGGTAAGGCCAGACGCGCTTGTGCCCCGCCAGATGCAGCTCCGCGTATTTTTCCACATCGTAGGTCTCCTGAAACACGGTAACATAATCCACGCCGCATTCATGCAGATAGCGGTAATCCTCGACATTGACAGGATAAATCTCGATGCCGACCATACGGAAATATTTGCGTGCGAGCTTACATGCTTCGCCGATATATTTCACATCGCTTTGCGCACGGCTCTCGCCGGTCAGAATGAGGATTTCCTCCATGCCGCTCTCCGCAATCACCTGCATCTCATGTTCGATCTGCTCCATGCTGAGCTTCATGCGGCGGATGCTGTTATAGCAGTTGAAGCCGCAGTAGACACAGTAATTCTCGCAGTAATTCGCGATATAGAGCGGCGTGAACAGATAGACGGTATTGCCGAAATGCTTGCGTGTTTCAATGCGGGCGCGCTCTGCCATCTGCTCAAGAAACGGCTCCGCAGCGGGTGACAGCAGCGCCTTCAGATCCTCCGGAGAGAGCGTTTCCTTCTGCATGGCGCGGCGCACATCCTGCGCGGTGTATTTGGAAGGGTCATAGCTTTCAACCTGCGACATGACCTTCCCGCGGATGTCAGAGCGGATCTGCTCCTGTCCCTCCATGTACGCCATCGGATCCGTGCGGCAGGAGGGATCATTTTCAAGCTGATGCTTGCGTTTTAATGCAGAGGGCGAAAGCGCCTCCGAATCTACCAAAAACTGATTTTCCATCGCGCACACCTCAGTCATGCAGGAAGCCGGTCAGCGTATCGGAGGGAGAAGCACCGCGCACCAGCACGCGCCCGAGCCCCGAAAGATACGCCTGTCTGCCTGCTTCGACTGCCTTTTTGAATGCACTCGCCATCAGCGGAAGATCGCCTGCTGTCGCAAGTGCGGTGTTCGACATGACCGCTGCCGCGCCCATCTCCATCGCTTCGCACGCCTGCGACGGGCGCCCGATGCCCGCATCCACGATGATCGGCAGGTCGATCTCGTCAATGAGAATCTGAATGAAATCGCGGGTCGCAAGCCCCTTGTTGGAGCCGATCGGTGATGCAAGCGGCATCACCGCGGCAGCACCGGCGTTCACAAGGTCGCGGGCGGTGTTCAGATCGGGATACATATACGGCATCACGACAAAGCCCTCTTTTGCAAGGATCTCCGTCGCCTTCACAGTCTCACTGTTATCCGGCAGCAGATACTTCGTGTCGCGCATGATTTCAATTTTGACGAAATCACCGCAGCCGAGCTCGCGGGCAAGTCTTGCGATGCGCACTGCCTCCTGTGCATTCCGTGCGCCGGAGGTGTTCGGCAGGAGCGTGACACCCTTCGGGATGAAGTCGAGAATATTCTGCTGCTCGGCGGTGTTTGCACGCCGCACGGCACATGTGATGATCTCTGCGCCCGCATGCTCCACAGCCGCTTCAATCAGCGAGAGGGAGTATTTGCCGGAGCCGAGAATAAAGCGGGAATGAAACGCATGCCCGCCGATGATGAGATTGTCCTGTTCCATAGTGTTCTTCCTTTCTGTTTCAGGCGTCCTGTTCGCCTGCAATGAGTCTCAGTACAGTTGTTGCCTGATGTGCAGCACAGACGGCAACCCGTGTAGAAATGAGCCCGAGCCCATCCGCAATGTCGCTTTCACCGTCGCCGCAGAGATAAAAGCGCTTTGTCACGCGCCGCGTCACGATGCGGTTTGCGCTCCGAAGACCCGCCATGCCGTTGCCAGAGATGAGATATGCTGCGGGAAGCTGCTCCAGCACGGTATTCACAAGCATCGCCTTCTGATCGGCCTTGTCGAAGGCTTCGCAGATAATCGGATACGGTGCGAGCAGGCGCGGGATATTCTCCTCTGAGAGCCGCACGGTCTCTGCCGTGACGCAGATATACGGCGCAATACGCTGAAGCGTCTCGCGGAGCGCCGCGGTCTTCTCTGTGCCGATCTGCTCCGGAAAATACTGCTGACGGTTGAGATTCGAGATATCCACGCGGTCAAAATCAATGAGATGCAGATGCCCGACGCCCGCACGCGCAAGGGATACGGCAATATTTGAGCCAAGCCCGCCGAGCCCGCAGATCACGACCTCTGCGCGGGAGAATTTCTCCTGCAAGTCAGCGCCGTGCCGTGCAGCAAGTGCATCTTGCCATTCTTCTTTCGTCGGAATCATATCAGCCGCCTCCCACAAACCGCACGACCTCGACTGTGTCTCCGTCCTGCAAAACAGTTTCCGCATAGGCAGCCTTCGGCACGATCTCCTCGTTCCGCTCCACTGCAATGCGGGTCAGTTCTCCGCCGAGCTGCGCGAGCATCTCCGCCACGGTCTTCCCGGCAAGATCCATCTGTTCTCCGTTGACCTTTACCATACTTTCACCTCCAAAATAAAAAGGGAGCCGCCAAACATAGCAGCTCCCTTTGCGCACAAAGGCATATGTCCCTACGTTGGCATTATCCAAATCAGGTTATGGGTCGAAGGCTCAATCGCCTTCCTCTCAGCCTGTATACAAGCTCCCCTTGTGATTCTATTATAGCATATCTCTGAAAAAAATGCAAGCACCAAATTTCAGATGCGGAAGCACTTTCTCAGCGCATCAAAGCTGCCGAAGACAAGAATGCGGTCATCCGTATGCAGTACAGTATCCGGCAGCAGCATCGTGAGCTTGCTCTCCGCACGCATTGCGATGATATTGAGCTGATACTTGCGGCGGATATCCAGATCGCGCACGGTCTCGCCGTCCCACTCCTTCGGCACGAGCATCTCATAGATCGCAGTGTCACTGCCAAGCTGGAAATAGTCAAGGATCGCATCAGATGCTTCGTTCGTTGCAAGACGAACCGCTGTCTGCTTCTCAGGATAGACGGTCGCGTCGGCGCCGTTCCGCAGCAAGAATTTTTCCTGCACATCATTCTGCGCACGGGAAATCACGCGCTTCGCGCCGAGCTCCTTCAGAAGCGCTGTCGTCTCCAGCGAATTCTGAAAATTGCTGCTGATCGTGACAATGCAGACATCAAAATCCGGAATGCCGAGCGAATACATGAACTCCGCATTCGTGCTGTCGCCGATCTGGGCGTTGGTCACATACGGCAGAATCGCGCTGATACGCTCCTCACTGCTGTCCACAGCCATGACCTCGCATTCGAGTTCATTCATGCGCACTGCGATATGGGTACCGAACTGTCCGGCACCGATGATGAGTACAGATTTCATTGCGGTATCCTCCTTAACCGACTGTCACTTTTTCAAGCGGCAGTTTTGCGTGTTCGCTGCCCGTAGAAAGGGCTGCGTAAATAAGTGTCAGTCCGCCGACTCTGCCGGCAAACATCAGAAGCATCAGAATGATATGAGACGGCAGCGAGAGCGATGATGTGATACCAAGCGTCAAACCTGCTGTGCCGAGTGCGGAGCCCGTCTCAAAGAGGCAGGTCACGAGCGGCAGTGATTCGATCAGGCTGATCGCAATGCCGGTCGTCAGGAACAGGACGGTATACATAAACAGGATCGCGCCTGCGCTGCGCACAGTCTCCTCCGGCAGTCTTCTGCGGTAGCATTCGACATGCTTTCTGCGGCGGTACACGCTGAATGCAGCGAGAAACAGCACGGCAACCGTCGAGGTCTTCATGCCGCCCGCTGTGGAGCCGGAGCAGCCGCCGATCAGCATGAGCACGGTCATCAGTGCTGCGCCGGTCTCGTGCATCTGCGAGAGATCTGCGGTATTGAAGCCTGCCGTGCGTGCTGTCACCGACTGAAACAGGGAGTGCAGCACACGCTCCGTCATCGGCTCACCGGCATACTCCGAGAAGAAGAAAAAGAGCGCCGGGAGAAAAATCAGAATCGCAGTCGTTGTGAGCACGATTTTGCTTTGCAGGCAGTATTTGCTGAATTTCGCCTTGTGCTCTGCGATGTCATTCCATGTAAGGAAGCCGATGCCGCCGATGATGATGAGGAGCATAATGATCACATTCACATAGATATGCCCCCCGTAGCTTGTCAGCGAGGAGAACGGCTCCCGCACGCCCATCAGGTCAAAGCCGGCGTTGCAGAAAGCAGAAACTGAGTGAAACAGCGCATACCAGAGCCCTCTCGCAAAGCCGAAATCGCGGCAGAACACAGGGCTGAGGAGCAGCGCGCCGGTCAGCTCGATCGCGGCTGTCGTTTTCAGGATGAATTTCGTCAGGTGCAGGATGCCGCCGACATGCGGCGCGGAGATCGAATCCTGCATCATGCCGCGGAACCAGAGCCCGATTTTCCGCCCGGAAAGGCGTGCAATCGTCAGCCCGATCGTGATGACGCCCATGCCGCCGATCTGAATGAGCAGCAGAATCACTGCCTGCCCGAAGATCGACCAGTGCGTTGCGGTATCGCGGACGATGAGCCCGGTCACGCAGGTTGCGGAGACTGCCGTGAACAGCGTATCCGCAAAGGGTGTCACGGTGCGGCTCTGCGAGGAAATGGGCAGCATCAGAATCAGTGCGCCGCAGAGAATCAGCGCAAGGAACCCGAGGCTGATCACACGGAAGGAATTGCGCGGATGGGGGCGCTTCGCATTTTTGCCGCCCCTCTGCCGCAGTGAATCTATCGGCATAATCAATGCTCCTTGTTTTGTCATACTTGTACGGGTATTATTATACCTCTTTTTTACATAATTGTCAATAAAGAAAAGGCGCCGACCGTGCAGCGCCCTTCTGATATTCATGTATTGAGCAGCATCCGCTTCAGGAGCGTCAGATCCTTTGCGTTCAGTCTGCCGTCGCCGTTCAGGTCGCCGCGCAGCTCCGTGAGCACATCCTCACCGAGCAGATAGCGCTGCAAGAGAACCGCATCCGCCGCTGTCACGGCGTTATCGGCATTCACATCACCGGGGAGATCGGTCTGGACGCTCTGCGGGGCATAGGGTTTCCCGCCGATCGCATAGAGCTTTTCCCGGAGCACCTGATCGTACATTTTGCATGTGCTGCGGTCATAGTGTCCGCCGGGTGTTGCCCACATCACAGGACAGTGCCCGCGCTGATATGCCTCTTCACAGACAGACGAGAGGAAGCGCCGCACAGACTCCGGCTCCTTATTCTTCGTCGGGCAGCCGTATTCGCCGATGATTACGGGAATGCCCTGATCGGTGAATCTTGATTTCAGCTGATCCATCTCTGCGCGGAGAGAGGCATAGTCCTGATCGGTGCCCCATGTTGAGATTGCCTTGCCCCAGTCTGCATCCTCTTCCAGAATGGCAAAGCCCGCCGGGGAATAATAATGCACGGAGACCGCCATGCGGTTTGCGGGATCCTGCGGCATCTGAAACATGCTGTCGCAGGTGCGCTCAATGGAGGTATTATAGCCGGAGATCAGCAGGTGCCGTGCGGCATTGTTGCCGCCGGAAGCACGCACCACATCCACAAATGCCTGATTGATCTCGTTGACGAGCGCATAGGATTCTGCCTTGCCGTTCGTGCCGCCCCACGGGTTCCAGATGCTGTCCCAGCCGAGCTCCTCGTTCTGCGATTCAAACACGAGATAGTCGCTGTATTCCCTGAAGCTCCCGGCGATCTGCTCCCACATATGCCCGAAGCGGTACAGATTCCCCTCTTTGTCCTTCGGGAAATCGTTGACCCAGCCGCCGTCCCAGTGGATGTTGATGATGGCATACATGCCGCTTTCAATCGTCCAGTCCACGATCTCATGTACGCGGGCGTCATAGGCGCTGCTGATCGTATAGGTTCCGTCCTGAGACATCAGATTCGACCACGCGACCGGGATACGGACAACGCCGAAGCCCTCCTTCGCCATGCCCTCGATCATCTCCCGCGTGATGACGGGGCTGCCCCATGCGGTCTCATAGGAACGCGGCGTACCGTCGCCGTACTGCGCGATCCAGTCGCCTGCTGCTTCGAGCGTATTGCCGAGATTGATGCCGAGCCCCATATCGCGCACAAGCTCCCGCGTGGAAATATCACGCATTGCCGGCGCTGCGGAGACAGGCGGTGCAGGCAACAGAGCTGCACAGAGCATCCCTGCCGCGGCTGTGCTCAGAATTCTGTATCTTTTCATTCATGTTTCCCCCTGTGTATCATTCAGATGATGAATGTATTATACCTGCCGCCTGCTGTTTTGTCAATAGGGATGCAGATAATACGCATGATCTGTAATATAAGTCAGCACAAAAGGTCAGTGCGCGGACAAGTACTTGCGTTTTTTGTTATTCTGTGATATAATGAAGCAAAGTAACATACAGCAGGGAGGGAAACACATGGCACACTCTAACTGGAACTGCCCGAAATGCGGCAATCCGAATATCAGCGGCGAGACATTCGTCTGCCCGAAATGCGGAAAGAAGCGCAACCGCTGGGGCTACTGGGACTGCCGGTACTGCGGCACCAAGGGCATCCGCGGCGATCATCATGAATGCGCGCAGTGCGGGCACGCGAGAGACCGCAATGTAAAATTCTATCTGCGTGATGATCTCGTGGAATTTGTCGATGAGGTCTCCGGCGAATCTGCGGTGCGCATCGGGCATCAGAACTGGATCTGCCCCTATTGCTCACAGCAGAATGACGACAATGCACAGACCTGCGTATACTGCGGTGCCGTGCGCGCCGAGAGTGAGGAAAACTACAAGGATGTCAAGCCGCCTGAGCCTTCCGTCAATCCGGCGAAACCGCAGGAGAAGCTGAATTTCTTCCAGAAATTCTGGAAGCAAAACGCCTGCTGCTGCATTTTCCTTCTGATCATGGCGGTTCTCTTCCTCATTGGCCTGATCGTGAATATCGCAAGCAGCATCTCATCGAAAAAGGTGCGTACCGCTGATCTTGCGCAGGCGACCTGGGAATCCAGAATCTATGTACAGGAGCTCAAGACCTTCGAGGGCAGCGACTGGACGCTCCCCGATGACGCACGGCTGCTCCGCACGCAGATCGAGGACTATACCTATATTGATCACTACGAGCGGCGCTCCCGTGAGGTCTGGGTCGATGACTATGATGATAACGACAACGACTGGGACTGGGATGACGGCGGCGGCTGGGACGACGGCGGCGGATGGGATGACTACGGAAACGGTCAGTTCGGTGTCTTCGGGCTCGGGAACACGATGCTGATGATCGGGCAGCCGCCTGTGATCTCGCTCCACTACGAAACGGAGTATTACGACGAGCCGATCTACGCCACAGAGCCGCGTGAAAAGTATTACTACGAATATGATGAATGGGTCGATACCCGCACGGTCACGGCGAGCGGCACCTCCGCGGAAACGCCGGAATACAGCGAGCTGCTTCTCGGCGAGAAAGAACGCGAATCAAACCGCGAGATAGTATATTTCGTCGAATTCGATTACAAGAACAAGACGGAGACAGTCGAATGCTCAGAGACGGAATGGCAGCGCATGATCGCAGACGGCAATGTCACCTTCCGTGTAGAGGATCCGTACTCCTCTCCGAAGATCATCCTTGTTGATCCGAATGAAACGGCAGAATAAGAAGCAGCCGCAGGTATCTCAGGCCTGCGGCTGTTTTCTGTGCTATTAATCTACGGTGATCACATCACGCAGAACATAATGGAAGGTCGGCGCGGAGGATACCGCATTCTCGGGGTACGGCGTGCGCAGATCATACACATCGGAAGCGTCATTCGGATCGACGCCGGTATACTCCCCGGAGAAGATCTGCACCTTGCCCTCTTTCAGCGCCTGCACCGTTTCGCGGAGCAGCGCATCACAGTCTGACGGAACAGCCGCTTCATTGAGCTGATAGAGGCTGACCCAGCCCTCTGCAAAGCCGCCGCCTGCATCATTCCCGTGCACGGAAGCGCCCGCAAAATTTTCGATCCGTCCATCGGAAAGGATCGCCTCAGCCGCTGCAATCAGATAGGGTGACCAGTCCGTCCGTGCACTGATCAGAGAAGCAGTCGGCGCAACATCAGTCATATCGCGGTTATAGCCGACATGATAGACCCGATACCCGATTGCCGTATTCTCGCAGACAAGCGCCGGACCGATCGTATCGGAGTGCTGCGCGATCAAACGGCATCCGGCTAAAATCAGCTTCTCGGCGGCTCGTTTTTCATCCGCGTAATCTGACCATGTGTTTGTGTACCGCACGCGCATGACAGCCTCCGGGCACTGTGAACGCGCCCCGAGCAGGAATGCCGTATAGCCGGAGATCACTTCCGGGACGGGGAATGCCGCAACATAGCCGATCACTGCTTCTTCTGCCGTGACCTCGCCGGATTCGATCATCGCAGCGAGCTTTCGCCCCGCGACCACGCCGCAGGCATAGCGGCCCTCCGCGATTCTGCCCATGAATGTATGATAATTCGGGAGCACCGGCGCCGTATTCGCATTGTCGCCTGTCGCCTGACAGAACTGCACCGAAGGATACCGCTCGGCTGCACGCTTTGCAGCTTCACAGTAACCGTAGGAATTGGTTACAATCATGCAGCAGCCGTCATCAACAAGCGCTCCGATCACGCGCTCTGCTGCCTCGTAGGGCACCTGAAACCGCTCGGTCGTTTCGATGCGGCTGCCGAAATATGCCGTGAGCTGATTGACGGCATGCATGAAATTCGCCGTGTACGCCGTGCTGTCGTCGCCGTCGAGCACAAAGCCGATTTTCAGCTTCTTTTGCTCCGCCTGATGCGATGCACGGTAGAAATGCCGGACACCGAAGCCCGCAAGCGCGATCACGGCTGCAAGGAACGCTGCCAGCACATGCATCAGATCCCGTTTCATGTGTTCTCAGCCTCCTCCCCGGCAGGCGCCTGGTAGAGCGCTTCAATGTCGATCTTCTTCTCCTCGATCAGCCGCAGGAAAATATCAAGCAGCTCGGGATCAAACTGTGTGCCCCGCCCGCGCCGGAGCTCGCCGAGCACATATTCAAAATCCTGCTTCTTGCGGTAAACACGGTTTGCGGTCATCGCATCAAAGGCATCTGCAATCGCAATGATTCTGCCGTAAAGCGGAATATCTGTGCCGGAGAGCCCCTCCGGATAGCCCTTGCCGTCATAGCGCTCGTGATGATAGCGTGCGCCCTCGACCACATGCTCGATCAAAGTGAAATCCTTGAGAATCTCTGCGCCTTTTGTGACATGCGTTTTCATAACGGCATATTCCTCATCGGTCAGACGGGAAGGCTTGTTCAGCACGGAATCGGGAATGCCGATCTTGCCGATGTCATGCAGGAGCGCCGCCTTGCGGAGATTTTCCTGCTCCTCCTCTGTGAAGCCGTACTCCGCGGCAATCATGGCAGAATAATCTGAGACGCGCTGCGAATGCTTGCTTGTACGCACATCCTTCGCATCAACGGTCTTCGCGATTGCAAGGATCGTTTCATTGCCCATCTGGAGCTGCTGCATTGCCATCGCGAGCTTTGTTTTCTGGAGCTCCAGCGTGCGCTGCATCTGTGTGCGCGTGATGAACCATGTCAGCCAGCCGACAAAGACTGCGGCGACAACAATCATATAGTACCGGAACCATGCGTTATCATAAATCGCACTCTCTTTTGTGAGACTGAGCACGGTCTCCTCAAGCAGACTGCCGTCTTCGTCCCGGACTGCAAGCCGGAACTTGTAATTCCCCGGCTTCAGATTGGTGTATGGCACAGATTTCAGCTCACTGCGGCGAATATCCTTCCAGCCGGTGTCAAATCCTTCAAGGTAATAGGAAATCACAGGATCCTCAAGCGTATAGTTGATGATCTCAGGGAAGAATTCGACCTTTGCGGCGCCGCGGTCTATGTGAAGATCGGTGCCGCGCATAATGCGTGAAGACTGATCGTCGATGTGCACCTCGGGGATCGAAAGCCGGTATGCAGTCTGCTTCAGAAGATACCGCTTCAGATTGATGACAAACACACCGTGGTCGGCGGAGAGATAGAGATTCCCCGCCTGATCAAGGGCATTCCAGGCATTTGCCGTGAGCGCGCAGACAAGACCTGTCTGTGAATTCAGAAGGGTGTATTCCGGCGACGCGCTGTTCAGAAGGGCGTTCTTTTTCATCACATAGACACCCGCGCTGCCGGTCACAAACACTCTGCCGTCCTCACCGATGAACATGTCATAGTTATTGGAATACGGGAAAAAGCGGAGCTGCGTGATCGTACCGTCCGCCATACGGCAGATGCTGTTGGAAGTGACGATGTAAATGCTGCCGTCCTCGGGGTCTGAAACCATGCGCAGGATGACGCCGGAGGTGAGCCCGTCTTCTCGCCCGAGACGCTGCACGACCTCGCCGTTCCGCATAACTGTGATGCCGTCGCCGTCGGTGCCGGCATAGAGTGTGCCGTCCTCAGCTTCCAGCATGCAGAGCACGGGCGCATAGCCGAAGGATTCGCCGTAGAGATACTGCGCAGTCGCTTTCCCGCCGCGCAGGAAGAAAAGACCGGTCGAGCCGGCAGCGGCAACTGTCCCGTCCGAAAGCTCTGTGCAGACACGCACGCGGCTGCCGAGCCCGTAGATCTCCTCGGAATAATTGGTCACGGTGCCGCCGGAGGAAACACATACCAGCCCCGCGCCGTAGCTGCATATCCAGAGATGCCCGTTATCGTCAGTATACAGGCAGCGGATACGGCTGCCCTCCAGAAGCTCAGTCAGGTGATTCTCAACCGGGACACGCTTCTCAGTATTCACGATGCGCAGGCCGTCATCCGCGCCGATATAGAGCACTCCGTGATAGATCGCGGTTGAATTGACCACGCAGGGCTTGAGACCCGCATCGGCGAAAACATCGGTGACAGGAGAGCGAAGCAGGCGCAGAAGCCCCATACGGGAGGAGGCAAACCAGAGATTGCCCTGATAATCCTCGCTCATATTCTCGACGGAATGGTTGAAATCGCCGGTCTCCTGCCGGGCGAATACGCCCTTGCTGTTCATATAGCCGATGCCGTTATCTGCACAGATCCATTCCTTGCCGCTGCTGTCAAAATAGATATGATTGATCTTCGTCAAACCGCTGCACTGCCGCATTTCTGTGCGCGTGAAGCCGCCGTCAAAAAGCGAATATTCAGCAATCCAGCCTTTGTCCGTTCCGACATACAGCGTGCCGTCCGCGCCGAAGCAGCAGCAGGTCGGTTTCTGTCCGTTGACGGTATCCAGCGAAGTGATGACATGCCCGCTGCGGATCAGAAAGAGCCGCCCCTCGGAATTCACGGCGGTGACATTCCCCTCACGGTCAGCGGAAAGGCAGCTGACATAGCCGGTATCTTCGATCTCGCCGAGAACAGAAATGCCCATTTCAAGCCGCACCGTCACAAGACCCGCAGAGGTCCCGATATAGTAATCACCGTTCTCACTCTGCACGATGGAGCGGATCGAATCAGACGGCAGACCGCTCTGCGAATTCACGCTCGCGACAATCTCCTCATTGATCACGATGGCAGCACCGTTGTCATTTGTGCCGACCCAGAGTCGTCCCTCGTCGTCGGTGTAAAGGCAGTTGACATTGCGCACGGCATCCATCCCGTCCATGTGTGCAAACACCGCGCCGTTGTATCGGTAGAGTCCTGCATAGGTGCCGATCCAGAGGATACCGTCAGAAGTCTCCGCAATCGCATTCGCATGCCCGCAGAGAAGCCCGTTCTCGCCGTTGTAGACCGTCTGGATGTAAGCAATGCTCTCCTCAGCCGCTTCTGCCGTCAGTATATGAGCAGGAGCCGTCGCTGCGGCACAGATCCCGGCAGCAAGGATCACGGAGAGCTCCTTCACGGGGTAAGCGCGATACTTGCGCCGCCTGTTGCGGAAATGCCGGCTCAGGTGGATCAGCGCATAGAGCACAAGCACCGTCAGCAGTTTATCCGGGAATTCCAGATACAGCTCGCCGATCAGCATAGCGGGAAATTTCGCTAGACCCATCTCGCAGAGAAAATCGCGCACGCCGTCACCCCAGAGATTGCCGGTGCTGAAATCATTCAGCGCCGCATTCAGAACAGATGCCAGCACTGCTGCCCCGCAGGTCACGGCACCGGCAACGGTCATGGAAGTAAAGACCGTTTCAAAATATTTCTTCCGTGCAAAACAGCCGACACTCAGCCCGAGAAACACGCTCACGATGCTGTATACAGCGGCGGAAGGGCGTGAGAAGGAGAGCACCAGATTGCTCGCCGTGCCGACCACGGCACCGGGCACAGGTCCGAACGCATAGGCAGCGAAAAATGTGCCGTAGGAATCAAGCCTGCCCGGCAGATTGTAGGCAGATGCAAACTGTCTGCCGAAGCAGTTGATCAGGATGCACAGAAGCATTGCTGCCGTGCTGATCAGAAATGAGCGAAGCTGTTTTTTCTGCATCATAGTCCCTCTCCCGATATATCCCCATGCGGTCACCCGCGCTTCATACAAAAATTATACTTTTATTGTATCATATGCAGACTGGAATGTCAAGAAAAAGGGCAAAACAAAAGTGCCCTGACTTTCGTCAGAGCACTTTCAGAAGGCGCGAACCAGATTTGAACTGGTGATCACGGTGTTGCAGACCATTGCCTTACCACTTGGCTATCGCGCCGTGATAAGCGGATTACGGGGCTCGAACCCGCTACCTCCACCTTGGCAAGGTGGCGCTCTACCAGATGAGCTAAATCCGCATTTGCGTGTATCCACGCGACGACCTGGATGGGGCTCGAACCCACGCCCTCCGCCGTGACAGGGCGGCGTTCTAAACCAACGGACCTACTAGGCCATTTTATATGGGAACAACAGGGCTCGAACCTGTGACCCTCTGCTTGTAAGGCAGATGCTCTCCCAGCTG
>JAEEXH010000102.1 GCA_016291435.1 Oscillospiraceae bacterium | reverse complement strand
CGAACCCGCTACCTCCACCTTGGCAAGGTGGCGCTCTACCAGATGAGCTAAATCCGCATTTGCGTGTATCCACGCGACGACCTGGATGGGGCTCGAACCCACGACCTCCGCCGTGACAGGGCGGCGTTCTAAACCAACTGAACTACCAGGCCATTTTATATGGGAACAACAGGGCTCGAACCTGTGACCCTCTGCTTGTAAGGCAGATGCTCTCCCAGCTGAGCTATGCTCCCCCACCGGCGCTGCTTTGCGTTGCCCTCATCACAGCGCCTTTATATTATACTACATCGAAACGCATTTGTCAAGCCCCTTTGATAAATTCTACTTATTTAACAATACAACCGAGATATTCCCGCATCTGTGCCGCTTTCTGCACCATCAGTTCATCAAAGCGTGCAAGATAATCATTCGGATACTTGCATTCCGTCAGCCGCTCGATGCCGCGCCTGCCGCCGAGGATCTTGGTCGAAGCCCCCGCGCCGATTCCGAGGATCGTCTGCGAATCGTCCATCATCATGACATTATACGGGCTCTCGAATCCCGGCTTCGCGTAGCCGACATTCTCAAGATTCGCTGCCATGTTCTTCTGGCGATAGAGATAATACGGGCGATACCCTGCCGCAGTCAGCGTTTTCTGCGCATAGGCGACCATTTCACTGACAGCATCCGCATCGGGCATCGGAAGGCTCTGGTAGAAATCAGCGGCCTTTTTCAGCGCGAGACAGTGTACCGTGATGCTCTCAGGGGCAAGCTCCACGGCGCGGTCAATGCTCTCGCAGAAGCCGCGGACAGTATCGCACGGCAGTCCCGCGATGAAATCCATGTTGATATTATCGAAGCCGATCTCACGCGCCAGCAGATACTTGTCCACAACATCCTGTGCAGTATGCGGACGGCCGGCCGCACGGAGCACATCATCCTGAAAGCTCTGCGGGTTCACGGAAATGCGCGTCACGCCGAACTGACGCATCGGCGTGAGATTCTCGCGGGTGATCGTATCGGGACGCCCGGCTTCGACGGTGAATTCCCGGATCGGATTGACGCAGATAAAGAAGCGGTCGAGCCAGTCCATCGGCTGAAAGAGGTCGATCGTGGTCGGCGTGCCGCCGCCGATATAAACCGTATCCGCTTTGAGCCCGAACTCATCCATGATGCCGGAGACAAGCTCCATTTCATCGTAGATACGGCGATAATACTCCGGGATCAGATGCCGCATCCTTGCAACGGAATTGCTGACAAAGGAGCAGTAGCGGCAGCGTGTCGGGCAGAACGGCACAGAGAGATAGATGCCGACGCTGTTTTTCGGCGCGGCGTCAAGGATCGGCTGCTGCACGGAGAGAATGTCCTCCGCAAGCTGCGTTTTCTCCTCAGAAACATGCCAGACAGTACGGAATTCCTCCGCCGCTGCCTCGACACTGCCTGTCCGTGCGGCGAATTTCCGCAGGAGATTCACCGGCCGGATGCCGGTCAGCATGCCCCACATCGGGCGCATGCCGGTGAGGTCACAGAGCATCGGATACAGAAGACCCGAGATCTCTCTGTCAAGCAGAAAGCCCTGCACGGAGCTGTCAAGCGTTTTCCCGCTGCTGCGCACCATATCGCCGATACGCGCAGAGCAGGAAAGCGTCTGTGTACCGTCTGCGGCAGAGATAAGCACCGCAGAGATATGCTCCCCCTCCGGGCACTCTGCCGCATCGGAAAACGCAAATTTTTCAGCGGGACGAAAGAGCTTTAAGAGCGCTTCCATCTCATAGGTACGGGTGTGCCCGTGGGTGTGAATAATCATACAGTCCTCACAGCTTGCGCGGGATGAGATAGGGGCTCATACGGCGCTCGCGTTCAATGGTTGTGTTTGCATAATGCCCGCAGTAGACAGTATAATCGCCCTCCAGCGCACCGAGCCGTGCGAGCGAACGGCGCATGGCGTGGATGTCGCCGCCCTTGAAATCAATTCTGCCGACGCCGTCGCGGAAAAGCGTGTCGCCGGTGAAAAGCTGCCGGTCATGCAGGAAGCAGCAGCCGCCCGGAGAATGTCCCGGGGTATGCAGAACCGTAAAGGTCAGCGTGTCGGAAAAGGACAGTGCATCGCCTTCATCAAAGTGTTTGATTTCCTGCGGCTCGTGATAGTGCTCCGCATAGCCGAGGCTCACTGCAAGGCTTTCCAGCGGAGAGTGCAGCATCGGCTCATCGAGCGGATGAATATAGACCGGGATGCCGTATTTCTCCTGAATCTGCGCAGATGCACAGAAATGGTCAAAGTGCCCGTGCGTCAGCAGGATTGCAAGCGGGTGCCTCCCCTTTTCTTCGAGAAATGCAAGGATGCGGTCTGCCTCGTCGCCCGGGTCGATCAGCACGGCATTTCCTTCTGTATCGGATACAATATGACAGTTCGCGTCGATCGGTCCGACGCTGAGTGTATCAACCTGAAGCATATATTTCCTCCAATCATCAAAGCTGCGCTGTCAATGTGCGATAGGCAGCGTCCCAGTCGTTCTGCGGGTCAGAGAGCACAATGCTGCGGAGCGGAAGCGCCGCAAGGATCGCAAGCTCTCTGCGCTGCCGCTCTCTGAGCGCGGCAATATAGCCGTCAAAGCCGTGCAGACCGTTTGCCTTGCCGTATGCACTGCCGCAGTGGTAATCGGTCACGGCACGGAGCCACTCCGCCCCGCGCTCCGGCAGTACACGCTGCATGCAAGCCGCAATGTCGCCCGTTTGCAGATAGACGACCAGCGGATCAAGCGGCCGGATGATCTCTGCGATCTCCCCGATGAACGCCGCAGATTCGCTCTGCGTCTGATTGAAGCGCATCATGGTCTCGCACATCGGATTCTGGAGCAGCACACAGTTGAACACATAGCGCTCGCTGCCGATATTTTCCGCGAACATATGCCATTTTTCGAGCATTGCAGCCCGTTGCTCCGCCCACGGCAGCACATCATAGATCTTGTACTGCATGAGCAGCGCACGCACCGCATCGGGCAGCCAGTTCGCAATCGGCACAAAATAGCCGGTCTCCGCATATTCCGTTTCCGAGCAGAGTGCGCGGACAGCATCTTCGTCATCGCCGAGCAGGGAGACCGCCTGCCGGAAGGTATCTTCGTCGAGCAGCGCATGGTTCTCCCAGTCAGCAGGGTGATGCCCCGTCCCCTCGTCAACACAGGTCATGCCGCAGTACGCTGCGAGGAATCTTGCGGCCGTGCTCTTGCCGGCGGAGGGCAGCCCCTCCACGATGATCAGGCGCTCTTTTTCTTTGCACATATCAGGCACCTCAATGTGTCGCACGGTCAGCGGTGATTACATCGCGGACGCTGCGCAGACGGCTCAGCAGCGTATCGAGCTGCTCGCGGGAGCTGACGGAGACCGTCGCGTCAAGCATCGCATTGCCGCTTTTCAGCATGTGGAAATTGAAATTCGAGACAGGCAGATGCGCCTCGTTGATGACTGTGGTAATGTCGCCGAGGAGACCCATGCGGTTGACGCAGAGCACCTCGATGCTGACCTTCATCTCGGCAGGCGGTGCATCGGATGCCCACTGTGCCGGGAGCCAGCGAGACAGCTCATCGGGATCTGATTTGCTGAGCGCTTCCTTGTATTTCTTGCAGTTCTGGCTGTGAACCGTGATGCCGTGCGCAATCGTCGCAAAGCCGATGATCGGCTCACCTTGCAGCGGCGAGCAGCAGCGTGCGATCTTCACCTCCAGATTGTCAACGCCGTCGATAATGATGCCGCTGCCGCCCTTTGTCGGCTTGCGGAGCTCGCTCACGGAGGTATCCGGCAGCTCATCCGGCTGCGCAAAGCGTTTCATCCAGCTGTCACGGATGCGCGGCATCAGCTTCGTCAGCGAGAGGCCGCCGTAGCCGATTGCGGCATAGAAATCGTCCAGTGTCTCACAGTTCGGCTGTTTCAGATCATCCGTGATGATCGTCAGAAGCTGCTCGCCGGTGATCGGCATATGCATTCTGCGGCAGGCATGCTCAAGCTGTGCTCTGCCCGAAGCGATATTCTCCGGGCGGCGCTCCTTCTTGAACCAGGAGCGGATCTTTGCACGCGCCTCGCTGGTCTTGACGATATCCAGCCAGTTGCGGTTCGGTCCCTTGTTCTCGTCCTTGCTGGTGATGACCTCGCAGACCTCGCCGGTCGAGAGCTGATAGGAAAGCTGCACAATCTTGCCGTCCACCTTCGCGCCGACCATGCGGTGCCCGATCTGCGTGTGAATGTGATAGGCGAAGTCGATGACCGTGGAGCCGACGGGCAGGCTGATCGAGTCGCCCTTCGGTGTCATGACAACCACATCCTCCGGCGCAAGATCGTTCTTGATTGTGTCCACAAGCTCCTCGGGGTCGGCGCTCTCCTGCTGCGCTTCGAGCACCTGACGGATCCACGCAATGCGCGAATCCATCACGGTCTTGCCCTGAATCTTCTCCTTGTATTTCCAGTGCGCAGCAACGCCGTATTCCGCATTCGCGTGCATCTCCCATGTACGGATCTGCACCTCGAACGGAATGCCCTCCTTGCCAAGCACGGAGGTATGCAGCGACTGATAGCCGTTTGGCTTCGGGTTCGCGATATAATCCTTGAAGCGGTTCGGGATCGGGCGGAACATATCATGGATCAGACCCAGAACGCTGTAACATTCGTTGTCGGTGGTGACAATCACGCGCACGGCGTATTTGTCATAGATCTCGGCGATGTCCTTGTGATTGACATACACCTTTTTATAGATACCGTAAATGCTCTTGACTCTGCCGTCGATCTGCGGCGGCGTGACGAAATCCTCATTGCGGAAGCGCTGCGCAATGCGCGCCTTGATGCTCTCGATGAACGCTTCCCGCTCAGAGCGGTTGTTGTCAAGCAGTTTTTCAATATCCGCATAGGCATACGGATCGAGATAATAGAACGCGAGGTCTTCCAGCTCCTCCTGCACGGATGTAATGCCGAGACGGTG
The DNA here is from genome assembly GCA_016291435.1 of Oscillospiraceae bacterium. Taxonomy (GTDB): domain Bacteria; phylum Bacillota; class Clostridia; order Oscillospirales; family Ruminococcaceae; genus Firm-04. Next base: position 4,229 of record JAEEXH010000102.1, on the reverse strand, counting down.
CGCGATCGGTGCATAGACATTCATCGTCTCAAAGGCGGTGTTGTGCTGCTTGTGCGGCGGGCGGAACTGCAAGGTGCGCATATTGTGCAGACGGTCGGCGAGCTTGATGATCATGACGCGGATATCCTGCGACATGGCAAGCAGAATCTTCATGACATTCTCTGCCTGCTGCTGCTCCTTGCTGAAGGTCGGCACCTTGGCGAGCTTTGTCACGCCGTCCACGAGCATCGCGACATCGTGACCGAAGCGCTTCTGCACATCCTCAAGCGTGGCTGCGGTGTCTTCCACAACATCATGCAGCAGCGCCGCGCAGAGTGTGTCGGTATCCATGCCGAGCTCCAGGAGAATATAGGCGACAGCGACGGGGTGAATAATATACGGCTCGCCGGAGGAACGCACCTGCCCCTCGTGGCATTTCGCGGCAAATTCATACGCTGAGATCAGCTTGCTGATGTCATACTGCCGGTCATCGGTCAGGATCTTTGAGATGATCATATCTATCGTGTAGGTTTCATTGCGGAATTCCGGCATGGGATCAGCTCCTTTCGGTTGTCATTGGTTCTGATGTACGATCGCAAGTATTTTCTGATAGGCAGCGGAATCTGTGAGATCGCGCTTCTGCGTCACGGGCACTGCGGCAAGTGTATCGGCGGCAGCGTCGTATTGCAGGAGCTCCAGCTCGCGGAAGATATCCGCACAGACGCGCATGCGGCAGAGATTCATTCCGTTCTCTGCCAGGCGGGCGCAGAGCCGGGTCAGCGTGACCGGGGCGCCCTTTGCGCCCAGCACCAGCTTGTAGACATTGACAAGGTCCTGCCGGTGCGGGCAGATTCTCTGATAAAAGGCGGCGGGAAGCTGCTCCCCGCGGATATAGCTGTCATATGCCGCAAGCGCCGCGATGGACTGCTCCTGCGCCTTCTCGGAGACGCGCCAGTCCTCCACGCGAACAGTCAGCGAATCCTTGCCCATATACGGGCGGATCTCTGCGGCGACCAGCAGGTCAACCGTCATATTCGGGGAGATGCCCGTTTCCTCGGGGGAAATGCGGAACATGAGCGCTTCAAGCTGCACATTGTTTTTGCGGAGACGGAGCTTTGTATGCGCACCGCCGGACATCGGGTAGACATCGGCAACGGTCACGCCGAGCAGCGCAAACAGCGGCTTCGGATTGCCCGCGCCGTAGGGCTCCAGAATGCGCAGGCCCTCAACATTCTGCACAGTCAGGTCACGCGGCTCGACCGCCGTCTCCGCGGTGATCTCCATGACAGGCATCTGCGGATTGTGCTCCGCCGCGTAGGTCTGGATCGCCGCCTTGAATGCGTCGAGATTCTCCTCGGAAACTGTAAAGCCGCCCGCGCCGGGGTGTCCGCCGTAGCGCACGAGATGATCTGCACAGGCATGCAGGCAGTCAAACACAGAGAAATCGCCGAAGCTGCGGGCAGAACCGCGGAAATCGGAACCGTCGCGGCTCATGAGGAAGCAGGGCTTTCCGAAGCGCTCCTGCAAGCGTGCCGCCACAATGCCGATGACACCGTGGTGCCAGTCCTCGCCGGAGAACACAAGCACACGGTTGCAGAGCTGTGCGGGATCGCTGCGGATCACATCCAGAATCTCATTGAAGATCTCCTGCTCGGCTGCCTTGCGGTCATCGTTCAGACCGTGGATCTGCGTTGCGAGCATCTGCGCTTCATCGGGATCATCGGTGAGAAAGAGCTTTGCCGCAAGCGATGCGGACGCAAAACGCCCGGCGGCATTGATGCGCGGGATGAGCTGAAAGGCTGCCATTGTGGAGGTGATGGGTTCACCCTCGGGAATGCCGCAGACGGCAATCAGGGAGATAAGCCCCATCCGCTCCGTGTTCGCAAGGAGCTCCAGACCGCGCTGCACGATATAGCGGTTTTCTCCTGTCAGCGGCATGACATCGGCAATGGTCGCGAGCGCTGCGAGGTCGCCGAACTGCTCAAGCGTCATCTCGCAGTCGCCGCCGTCAAGCGCAGCCAGCAGCTTCAGTGCAACGACCGCGCCGCAGATGGTTTTATAGGGAGAGGGGCAGTCGGGGCGGAAGGGATCCACGACCGCGACTGCCTCCGGGATCGTGTCGCCGGGGCGGTGGTGGTCGGTGATAATCAGCTCCATGCCGAGCTCCTTGATGAGCTTCGCTTCTTCAATCGCAGAAATGCCGTTATCGACAGTGATGATCAGACGGATGCCCTCCGCCTGAAGCTCACGGATATGCTCCTCGCGGAGCCCGTAGCCCTCCTGCCGCGTCGGGATATACCAGGTTGCGTCGGCGCCTGCGCTTTGCAGCCAGTCGGTCAGCATGACGGTCGAGCTCACGCCGTCGCAGTCATAGTCGCCCCAGACGCAGATGCGGTCGCCGTTCATGATCGCGGTATTGATGCGCTCCACAGCTTTGTCCATATCCGCGAGCAGGAACGGATCCGAAAGCTCCGCGGTGTCGAGCATGCTGCCCGCAGCCTCCAGCGATTCGATGCCGCGTGCGGTCAGAACCTGTGCGCAGAGCTGCGTCACACCGCCCTGATCGCGGAGATGTGCCGCCTTTGCCGCGTCCGGCTGACAGACCTTCCAGCGCTTCCCTGCCAGCATTAAGATCACTCCTTCTGAATTGCATGTTGTCTTATCTAATAAGTATACCATTTTTGGCGGGAAATTGCAAGACCTGAACGCCGTTTTTTCTGCTGCCTTGACAATTTTCCGTCTGCATGCTATAATTGAAACAGAAATGAATGACAGGGAGTGTGCGATATGTTCCGGGAAATGAGAAGATTCAAACAGCAGCTTTCTGAGGAAGAATGCGCAGAGCTGCTGCGCACTGTTCCGCGGGGTGTGCTTTCGGTTTGCGGGGATGACGGCTACCCCTACGGCGTACCGATGGATTTTGTCTGCGCAGACGGGAAGCTCTATTTTCACTGTGCGAAGGAAGGACACAAGCTCGATGCGATTCTGCGGAATGACAAAGTCTCCTTCTGCATCATGGACGAAGGATACCGGGACGCGGGCGACTGGGCGCTGCGCATCCGGAGCGTAATTGTGTTCGGGAGAATGCGTGTGCTGGAGGATGCAGAGGAACGCATCACAAGGCTCAGACAGCTCGGGCAGAAGTATTATCCCGATGCGGAATCCGTCGAGAGCGAGATTGAAAGGGACGCCGCGCGCGCGGTCGTGCTGGAGCTCACGCCGGAGCATATCACCGGCAAGCGCGTTCACGAAAAATAACGAAGATACGATCCGATCAGGGTGCAGATGTCTGCACCCTTTTTCATAAGGAGGAATCCGAAATGCAGCAGATCCTGATTGTCGATGACGATATTTATATCAGCGGGCTGCTCCGTGAAACGCTGACAAAGGCGGGATATGCCGTCGCATGCGCCTTCTCGGGCACAGAAGCGCTTGACTGTCTCACCGGGGAGAAGCCCGATCTTATCCTGCTTGATCTCATGCTGCCGGGGCTTTCCGGCGAGGAGCTGCTCCCGCGCATCAGCGGTATACCCGTAATCGTTGTGAGCGCAAAGGCAGACACCGCCGACAAGGTCGGGCTGCTCATGTCGGGCGCTGCGGATTATGTCACAAAGCCCTTTGACATGCAGGAGCTGCTCGCACGCATTTCCGTGCAGCTGCGCAGTCATCAGAATACGCAGGACGGCGGCGCACTCACATTTGAGGCGCTCACGCTGCATCCCGATACGCTGACGGCGGCAGTCGGCGGGGAACAGATCCGTCTGACGCGGACGGAATGCGCGATCTTAAAGCTCCTGATGCAGCACGGCGGCAAGCCTGTTGCGCGGACAGCCATTCTCGATCAGATCAGCTTCGATACGCCCGACTGCACGGAGCGCTCCCTGAAACAGCATATCAGCAACATCCGCAAAAAATTACAGGCGGCATGCGGGAAGGATTATATCGAAGCGGTGTACGGCATCGGATTCCGCATGAAATCTTGACGAAATCTTGACGATTTCTTGACCGCTTTCTTGACGGTTCTGTGTTATAATGGATGCAGAAAGGGAGGGATGAACATGGATACCCAATATGTTCTCACCACGGAAAGACTCTGCAAGAAATACCGCAGCTTCAAGGCGCTCAATGATCTCACCATGCATGTGCCGAAGGGCGCGATCTACGGCTTTGTCGGCAGGAACGGCGCCGGCAAGACCACGCTGATCCGCATAATAAACCGCATCACCATCCCCACCGATGGCCGTGTCTTT
>JAEEXH010000101.1 GCA_016291435.1 Oscillospiraceae bacterium | reverse complement strand
GCGGGGGCGGGGGATTTTGCAATGGGGTCCGGGGGCCGCTGCCCCCGGCGGGAGTTTGAGGGCAGGGCCCTCATTATAAATCCGCCGGAGGCACTTCTCCAGCCAAATACTGATTGATACATTTTACTTTTCTGCTTACATTATACCGCATGGGATGCACGATGTCAAATAAGAGAATCGTCACTTTCCGTTCACAATTTCGCAAAAGGCACGCGGTTGACAATTTTCGCGGGATGTGGTATCATGAATATATCAACGCAGGGAGGTGCATTTCCATGAACGGAGCAGACCGCAGTGCCGTGATGCAGTATGCGGCGGAAAAGCTGAATACAAAGCCGGAATATCTCTTCCGAAGCAGCCCGCAGACCGCTGTTCTGCGGCACAAGGCATCGGGCAAATGGTTTGCGATCATCATGCCTGTCTCACGCGAAAAGCTCGGGCTCCGCGGCAAAGACACGGTCGATGTGATGAATGTGAAATGCGACCCGCTGATGCTCGGCTCAATGCTCACGGAGCCGGGATTTCTGCCCGCGTATCATATGGCAAAGGGCGCGTGGGTCAGCATTCTGCTCGACGGCACCGTGCCGCTTTCGGAGGTCACCGCGGCGCTGCACATGAGCTATGCGCTGGTCTCGAAAAAAGCGGGCGGCAGGCACCGTACCGAGCCGAAGGAATGGCTTGTCCCGGCGAATCCGAAATATGAGGATCTCTCGGAGAGCTTCATGCAGCAGGATACGCTGTACTGGAAGCAGTCGGCGGCATTCATTCCGGGCGATATTCTGTATATTTATGAGGGCAAGCCGATCGGCGCCGTGACATGGTGCTGCGAGGTGACAAAGACCGACATTCCCTATCATTACGATCAGGGCGGGCTCCATATGGACAAGGTCGCGGAGCTGCGGCTTCTGCGGAAATATGCGAGAGAACAGTTCCCGCTGGAGCGGCTTGCGGATTTCGGCGTGCGGTCGGTGCGCGGTCCGCGCGGGCTGCCGGACGATCTGGCGGCAGCGCTCAGAGCATCCGGCGAGGCAGTGCAGAAACGGAGGAAACAGCACATGAAAGCATTGTTTTTGTGGTATCCGAAATGCAGCACATGCAAAAAGGCAAAGGCATGGCTCGATGCAAACGGCATTGCCTATGACGCACGGCACATCGCAGAGCAGAACCCGACTGCGGACGAGCTGCGGGCATGGCAGGCAAAGAGCGGTCTGCCGCTCCGCCGCTTCTTCAATACAAGCGGCATGCGCTACCGGGAGCTGGAGCTTGCAAAGCGTCTGCCGGAGATGGATGAAGCGGAGCAGATCGCGCTCCTCAGCACAGACGGCATGCTGGTGAAGCGTCCGCTGCTCATCACGGAAAAAGGCGTGCTGGCCGGCTTCCGCGAACAGGAATGGGGAGCGCTGCTGAAATGATCCCCCTTCCGGAGAGGAATGTGCTGCTTGTGGTATAATTCAGACATACAAACGAATGAACGGAGGGCAACTACATGAAAGCATATCAGATTTTCACCGCACTCGCAGCAGTCTGCACGCTGCTGCCGCTTACCGGCTGCTCCGGCGGCAAGCAGTACGAAGATCACCGTCCGGGCTCTTCAAAGGCAGATCACAGCGCTGCGGATACATCCGCTGCGGATTCATCCGCTGCGGATTCATCCGCCGCAGAGACAACCGCTGCTGCAAAGAATACAACTGCGGCAACCACCAAGGCGACCACCGCTGCCACAACCCGGACAACCGCATCTTCTACAACAGCATCCGCAGAAGCAGTCACCACGGCGGCGCCGATGGGTCCCTACGATTACTACGATCTGCTTCAAAAGGAACTCAACAATCCCAAGGCATGCAGGATGTCGTGGCTCACAGGCGCCTATCAGGGCAAGGGCTTCTACTGGCAGACGGAACCCAATCTGCCGTATACGCTGTTTGTATTTGACAAGAACGGCGGCAAGGCGATCTGGAACGAAGAGGACGGTCTTCCGCAGTTTTACAGCAGACCGCTCGATGAACTCAACTGCTTCTGCAACGGAAATTTCTATATTCAGGGCGTTCGTGCCAGCTATGAAGGCGAATCTGTGTTGCTCCGCCTTGACACGGAAGGCACAGAGACCGCACGGCTGGAGTATGACAGCTCGAAGATCGGTGCATCCCGTATTCTCGCGATCCGAGCTGTGAGCGCAAACGGCGAAATCGTGCTCGGCTGCGGCAAGGGCGCTGCGACAGAGCTGTTCCTCGTTGACAAAGATTTCCGCGGCATCAAGCAGCTCAAGAATCTGCCGCGGCTCTCTGACTGCAAATTCTACAACTGCACCTGCGGCAGCCGTGTCTATTTCACGGCGGGCGGATACTATCTCGACTGCGCATCCGGCACCTTCGGCACATGCAGAATGCCGGCGGGCGACGCCCACGCCCCGAGCGTCGGGAAATATGCCTTCCCTGCCGGCATGGCATATGATATGGAGCTGGATCAGACCGTCAGCGGCTTCCCGATCTCAGCAGGCAGCAATTACTACGGCGGCGCACATCACCTGAAGCTGAGTCTCGACTGGCAGGAGTATACCGTCCCTTCAGACGGCAGCGCCTATAATCCGGATGACAGCTGCCTGAAGCAGACACTCGGCAGGGATGCACACGAATTCTCCTATTATGTTGTTCCGATCGACGATGAGATCTACGCGGTGATCTTCCGCGGCAGAATCGCCATCCGCAGCTATCAGACCGGCGAATCGAAGGATCTTGTCACGATCCCGACCATGTGATACCAAACAGGCAGCAGAGGGTATTTGAACGCCCTCTGCTGCCTGTTTGTGGACAATCCGACATATTGACTGTATAAATAGATCATTGACAAATCTCCCAAAAACTGATATGATAGATTTGGTATCATCTGTATACTAATATTATTTCAGGGGATCCGGAGGTAAATCATGAAACAGACATATAAACACAGACTCGCGGCACTGACCGTTTGCAGCGTCCTGCTGACATCGGCAGGCGGGCTGCTCCCGCACAGCGCATGGTATGACCCTGCGCAGACCGCAGCAGCGGCAGGCTCTCTCCTTGCCTTCCCGGGCGCGACCGGCGCCGGACGCTATGCAACAGGCGGCAGAGGCGGCGAGATCTATCATGTCACCAATCTCAATGACTCGGGCGCAGGCTCCCTGCGCGATGCCGTCAGCAAGCCGAACCGCATCGTTGTCTTCGATGTCAGCGGCACGATTGAGCTCGCAGGCAATATCGTCTGCTCCGACAATATCACCATCGCCGGGCAGACCGCACCCGGCGGCTCGGGCGTCACGCTCAAGAACTACAAGTTCGGCATGGGCGGCGACAACATCATCTGCCGCTTCCTGAGCTCCCGCCCGGGTCCCGATAAGTGCACCAGCTCCGGCAACGACGGCTGGGGCGGCGCAAAGGGCTCCTATTCCATCGTCGATCACTGCTCCCTCGGCTGGACAACCGACGAGCAGTGGGGGCTTTATTCCAACAATGAATATTACACCGTGCAGTATTCCGTCATCGGCCCCGCGAATTCCTGGGGCGGCCATGTCAAGGGCGTGCACGGCTTCGGCATCATGCTCGGCAAGGGGTACCTGAGCTTCGACCACAATCTCATCATCCACAACGTCTCCCGCAATTTCCGCGGCAAGACACAGGGCACCGAGACCGCCGATTTCACGAACAATATTATCTACGACTGGGGCTATCAGACCACATACGGCACCATCGGGCATCTCAATTATGTCAACAACACGCTGAAAGCCGGCAACTCCACCACCGGCGGCTATCACTGGATGTATGTGGACAGCGGCACCAGCCCGCAGAACTTCAAGGTCTACTGCGCGGGCAACCGTCTGATCAACAAGGACGGCTCCTTCCACGCCATTACAGGCGATAACTGGTCTGGCGTCACCGTCAAGGAGTCCATCGGCATCACGAAGAATGATCTTTACAGCGCCTCGCCCTTCGCAACGACCCTGAACGGCGAGAATGTCTCCACGGCGACAACCTGTGAAAGCGCAGAGGCATCCTATGACCATGTCATCACCTACGCCGGCAACGGCATCAGCTCCGACAAGCGCACCGCCATCGACAGGCAGTGTGCCGATGAGACAAAGAACGGCACGGGACAGTGCAGCGGCACGGAGGCGTTCGATTCCTCTGTCTCCGAGCTGACCAAGTACAACATCAAGTGCGGCGTCACTTATCAGTATCCGGGCGCCGTGCTCAAGAAGGAGATCGTTGATACCGACAACGACGGCATGCCCGATGACTGGGAGCTCGCACGCGGTCTCAACCCGAACGACGGCACCGACTACAAGGGCGACTATCTCGGCGAGGGCTACATGAACCTTGAGTATTACATCAATGACCTCACCGTGGACGCATTCCCGGCCGGCACTGTGACACTCTCCCCGGAGGCTGCGCCCGTTGACCCGATCTCTGCCTATGAGACCATTGAGGCGGAAAGTTACAGCAGCATGTCCGGCATTGTCAATGAGGAAGGCGACACCGAGACGCACATCGGCTTTGTCGAGGCGGGCGATTACATCGGCTTCCGCAATGTGGCATTCGGCGAGGACGGCGCAAAGAGCATGACCGCGCGCGTCTCCGGCAATCCCTGCACGATCGAGCTCTACACCGGCTCTGTCTCCGGCACACCCGCTGCGACCTACAATTTCGCAGGCACAGGCAGCTACGGCACATGGACGGATATTTCGTTCAACATCGGCAGCATCACCGGACTCAACAACATCTATCTGAAATTCACGGGCGGCGACGGCAGCTATCTGCTCAATATGGATTCCTTCGTTTTCAGCAGGGAGCAGCTCACACTGAACGGCAGATTGATCGGCAATGTGAAGATCACCGACCTCCAGCGCATGAACCTCTGGAGCATCGCCGACAACACACAGACAGGCGATCTGCTCTTCAATGACCGCGATGTGACCTATGCTGCGCTCCCCGATGTGCTGCGCGGCGCAGAGCGTCTTGTGACGCCGTGCGATGCGAAAAACAACAGCGGCGATTCCGGCGAGATGACCGCGCTTTCCGACGCGGATATTTACATCGCGCTCGACAACCGCGTAACAGCCGTGCCCGCATTTATGGCAGGCTTCGAGAAAACAGGTCTCACCTGCACAAACTCGATGGATGTCACCTTCGATCTATACAAGAAATCCTTTGCCGCGGGCGAAGCACTGACGCTCGGCTCGCAGGGGCAGTCTGCGGACTGTGTGTTCTACACGGTGTTTGCGGTCGCTGCGCCTGCGGAGACCACCGCCACGACCGAAACGACCACAACGGTTACGGAGACCACGACAACCGAGACTGCGCTCTCCTCGGATCAGCCGGGCGCCGTGATCTGGGGCGACGCAGACTGCAGCGGACTCTTTGAACTCGCAGACTGCGTCCTGCTGGCGAAGGCTGCCTCCGGCACGGACGGCACCGAGCTGACCGTCAAGGGAAGATCGAACAGCGATCTCTTTGCCGACGGCACGATTGACAGCAATGACCTGCGCGTCATGCTCCAGCTCTGCGCCGGCATCTATGAGAATTCGCAGATGCCGGTCAAGCCGTGATTCCTGAAACGATACAAGCAGAAAAAGCCCGCGGTACCGAGCAAGTACCGCGGGTTTTGTTTGCAGATCAATCCGTGCGCGGAGCCCTCATTATAGATCATCGCGCCGGCGATACCTTTTCAGCAAAAGCCTCCCCGGGGATGGGGAGGCTTTCATCATAAAGAGAAGAAATGAGAATGAAAATGCTGCGCAATGAAATCGCTTCGCGATGAAATTCTGCGAATGAAATTGCTTCGCAAATTATAACGGGGTCCGGGGGCGCGGAGCCCGCGCTGGCGTTTTTCTCAAGTCAACTGACTTTCCCTTGCTTGTCTGCTTTGCAATGACGCTGCTGTTCGCAGCTTTTGTAGGTTTCTCTTCGATAATAACGGGGTCCGGGGTCTGCTGACCCCGGCAGGGGCTTGGGGTGAGTTTGCTTGCAAACTCATAGCGAAGCGTGCGAGAGCCCCTCATTATAGATCCGTCCGCTCTGCGGACACATCTGTTCACTCCCGGTACTGTGCACGGTGGAGCTCGGCGTAGAAGCCGCCGGCAGCGAGGAGCGATTCGTGCGTGCCCTGCTCGATGATGTGCCCGTTCTGCATCACAAGGATGAGATCGGCGCTCCGAATGGTCGAAAGCCTGTGCGCCACAATAAACGATGTGCGCCCCTGCATCATTTTGCGGAAGGCGGACTGGATCTTCTGCTCCGTGCGCGTGTCGATGGAGCTTGTGGCTTCGTCGAGAATGAGCATCGGCGGGAGCGAGAGCATCAGCCGTGCGATACAGAGCAGCTGCCGCTGTCCCTGCGAGAGCGCACCGCTGCGGTCGCTGATCACCGTGTCATAGCCCTGCGGGAGCTGCATGATGAAGCTGTGCGCATGGGCAGCCTTTGCCGCCGCGATGATCTCCGCCTCGGTCGCTTCGGGCATCCCCATGCAGATATTCTCGCGCACGGTCGCCGCTTTGAGCCATGTCTCCTGCAGGACCATGCCGATCTCGCCGCGGAGACTCTTCCGCGTAAGCTGCCGCAGATCGGTGCCGTCCATTTTGATGCTGCCGCCCGTGACATCGTAGAACCGCATGATGAGATTGATGAGCGTTGTCTTGCCGCAGCCCGTCGGACCGACGATCGCGACATGCTGCCCGGGCTGAATGTCCAGATTGCAGTGCTCGATGAGCGGACGCTCGGGCACATAGGAGAAGTTCACATCGCAGAAGCGGATCTGCCCCTTCGCGTTGTCGATTTCGATTGCGTCTGAGGGCTCTGCGGGTTCCTCGGAGAGATCAAGCAGCGCAAAGAGACGGTCTGCGCAGGCAATCGCGTTCTGTAATTCCGTGATAACGCCGGAGATTTCGTTGAACGGCTTGGTGTACTGGTTTGCATAGCTCAGGAAACAGGTCAGCCCGCCGACGCTGATTGCCCCGCGGATTGCCGCAAGCGAGCCAGTGAATGCGACCGCCGCATAGACCAGCGCATTGACAAAGCGCGTGCAGGGATTTGTCAGCGAGGAGAAAAAAGTTGCCTTGAGCGCCGCGCCTGAGAGGGCGTCATTGCCCCTGTCGAAATCCGCCATGACCTGCTGCTCATGCCCGAACGCCTGCACGACCTTCTGCCCGGTGACGGTCTCGTTGATGAGCGCGGTCTGCTCGGCGCGCAGGGATGCCTGCGTGCTGAACAACGCATAGGTGCGCTTTGCGATGAACGCCGCAACAAAGAGTGAGAGCGGCGTCAGCAGAATGACAACCAGCGTGATGCCCGGGTGCAGCGTCAGCATGAAAATGAGCGTGCCGAGGATTGTGAGCAGACCCGTGAAAAGCTGTGTGAAGCCGAGCAGCAGACCGTCCGCAAACTGGTCAATATCGGCGATCATGCGGCTGACGATATCGCCCGCAGCATGGGTGTCGAGATAGGCGAGCGGCAGGTGCATCAGCTTGCGGAATGCCTCATTGCGGAGGTGCTCCACGGTGCGGTAGGTGATGCGGTTGTTCATCTGGCTCATGATCCACTGCGCGAGCGCGGTCACAGCCGAGGCAATGCCGACTGTGATCAGAATGCGCGTGACTGCATCGAAATCAACATCGAGTTTCCCCTTGATAAAATCAAGTGCATCGCCGACGAGAATCGGGATCCAGAGCGTCAGCACGACGCTCACGAAAGCCAGCACAAGCGTTTTGACAATATAGCGCTTGTCATGCTTTAAGGATTGCAGGACGCGGCGGAGCGTTTCTGCCTGCACAGAGCGCTGCTGCTTCTTGTCAGGCATGCTGCGTCACCTCCTCATCCGGGAACTGCGAGAGATGAATCTCGCGGTAGACAGGGCAGCTTTCCATCAGCGCATCATGCGTGCCGATGCCGGCAAGCGCACCGTCTTCCAGCACGAGGATGCGGTCTGCGTGACGGATGGACGCCGTGCGCTGCGAAACGATGAACACGGTCGGGTCGTTCGGCAGCTCCCGCAGAGAACGCCGCAGCGCGGCATCGGTTGCGTAGTCGAGTGCAGAGGCGCTGTCATCGAGAATGAGAAATTCCGGCTCGCGTACCAGTGCCCGTGCGATCGTGAGGCGCTGCCGCTGACCGCCGGAGAAGTTTCTGCCGCTTTCGGTGACAGGCTCATCGAGACCGAGCGGCTTTGCGTTCACCACATCGAGCGCCTGTGCGGCTTCGAGCGCACGGAGGATCTGCGCATCGTCCGCGTCGGGATCGCCCCAGCGCATGTTGTCGCGGATGGTGCCCTGAAAGAGCATTGCCTTCTGCGGAACCGTGCCGATGCGGGCGCGGAGGGCATCCTGCGGGAAGCTGCGGCTGTCGATGCCGTCCACAGTGATGCTGCCCTCTGTCGGCTCATAGAAGCGCGGCAGGAGGTTCACGAGCGTCGATTTGCCCGAGCCCGTGCCGCCGATGATGCCGATGACTTCGCCGCGTTTTGCCGTGAAGGAAATATCACGGAGCGCAGGCGCACCGCCGTCCTCATAGGTGAAGGATACATGCGAGAATTCCACGCATCCGCGTGCATCTTCTGCGATCTGCGGCACGGGAAGACCCGTTTCGGCCGGGTCGCCGGTATCGAGCACGCTCTGGATGCGGTTTCCGCATGCAATCGCCTTTGTCAGCATGATGAGGAAGCTCGCAAATTTGATCAGCTCCACAAGGATCTGCGACATGTAGTTATAGAGCGCAACGACCGAGCCGCGTGTCAGGGCGCCGCTGTTGACACGGACGGCACCGACGGCAATCAGCGCGATCACAGCGCCGTTGATGATAACATAGGTGAGGGGATTCATGAGCGCGGAGAGACGCCCGACCTTCTCCTGCATCTCGACAAGCAGACGGTTCTGTTTCTCAAAGCCCGCGGTCTCCTTTTCCTCTGTGCGGAATGCACGGATGACGCGGACGCCGGTGAGATTCTCTCGCGTGGTCTCCGTGACGGCATCCAGACGCTCCTGCACGCGGCGGTTCATCGGGATGGTCGCGAGCATGATGCCGAAGACCACAACTGCCAGCAGCGGAATCGCGACGGCAAAGATCAGTGCGCCCTTCACATCGACGGTGAACGCCATGATCATCGCGCCGAAGACGACGAAGGGAGAACGCAGAAGGAGGCGCAGCGCCATATTGACGCCGTTCTGCACCTGGTTTGCGTCCGCGGTCATCCGGGTGATCAGAGTGGGGGTTCCGAGGGCGTCAAGCTCGCGGTGCGAGAGGGAGCCGATATGCGCGAAGAGCGCGCTCTTCATCGCGGCGACCGAGCCGACCGCCGCGCGGGCGGCAAAATACTGCGCCGTGACGGAAAAGCCGAGTCCGATCACGCCCAGCAGCATCAGAAAGAGGGAACGGATGAGAACAACGGAAGCGTCCCCGCC
>JAEEXH010000020.1 GCA_016291435.1 Oscillospiraceae bacterium | reverse complement strand
CGAGGGGAAACCACAAGGGAGGGAGAAGAACCTCGCTGCGCTCGGCCTCTCCCCCCTCCCTTAAGGTCTCCCCTCGCGCTCCCCTTCCTTATCTCTCCTCTCTCTGTTTTGGTACTCCGTCAGTATGGGGGTGTCGAATGGGGGATGGGGGATCAGGAAAGCGGGGGCTCGGGGGCGAAAACCTAAGGGGGAAGGGAGTTGTGAGCGGAGCGAATCTCCCCCTTTCCCCTTGGGTTGTCACCCCCGCTTCGTGAGAAGCAGGCAGTGGCGGCACTGTTCGCGCCTGCTGCAGCAAGTGTTCTGCCAGCGGCGCCGGTGCGTCCAAAAGCTGCGAACAGCAGCGTCATACATAGCTGCTGCACATTCTCTTTCCTGCCTCCCGGAGGCAAAATGCCTGCACGGGCTCCGTGCAAATTCCGATTTATCGCAGGAACACTTTTCTTAAACGGGAGTATTATTAAGCGCTTTTATGCGGAAAACCCCTTGACAAATCGCGCAAAATCGAATACAATATAAGGCAGAGACCCGCGCCCCACGGAAATCCGGTCAGAGAAGCCTGCGCCATTGGCTGAAAGCGCGGCTGCGGAAAGTATCGGCTGCGGCAACACTCGGCGGTGCATCTGCATCGCGCAGGGGAGCGATCCCCCGCAAAATCCATATGCCCCATATAAAAGCGCGCATAGCATTCCGCTGTGCGAAATCGGGTGGCACCGCGGGCTTTTTCAGAAGAAACGCTCGTCCCGAAGCTGACTGCATGCCGCAGCCGGCTTTGGGGCGAGTTCTATTTTATGAAGGAGGAATCCCCTATGTACCGCACATGCTTGTGCAACGATCTCCGCAAGGAGAACATCGGCGAAACGGTTTCTCTCGCAGGCTGGGTTGACACGATCCGCGATCACGGCGGCGTGCTTTTCCTCGATCTCCGCGACGAGACCGGCATCACACAGGTCGTCTTCCAGGACGGCTCCATGCTCGACGGCATCGGCAGAGAATGCGTCATTTCCGTGACCGGCAAGGTCGTGGAGCGTGACGCGGAAACAGTCAATCCGAAGCTGGACACCGGCCTCATCGAGGTGCGCGTGGAGCAGATGGAGCTGCTCGGCGGCTCCAAGCCGATGCTGCCCTTTATCCCGGCAGAATCGCTTGAGACCCGCGAGGAGGTGCGCCTCAAGTATCGCTATCTTGACCTGAGAAATCCGAAGATTCACGAGAATATCATCCTGCGCTCGAAGGTGATCGCGTATCTCCGCCGCAAGATGGAGGATCTCGGCTTCCTCGATATCCAGACACCGATCCTGACGGCGAGCTCGCCCGAGGGTGCCCGCGATTTCCTTGTCCCGAGCAGAAAGCACAAGGGCAAGTTCTATGCGCTTCCGCAGGCACCGCAGCAGTTCAAGCAGCTCCTGATGGTCTCCGGCTTCAATAAGTATTATCAGATCGCACCGTGCTTCCGCGATGAGGATGCGCGTCAGGACAGATCGCCGGGTGAGTTCTATCAGCTCGACTTCGAGATGGCGTTCTCCACGCAGGATGAGGTGCTGGCAGTCTGCGAGCAGGTGATCTCCGATACCTTCCGCAAATTTGCACCGGGCAAGACTGTTTCCGAGGCGCCCTTCCGCCGCATCACCTACCGCGAGTCCATGCTGAAATACGGCACCGACAAGCCCGATCTCCGCAATCCGCTCGAGATCATCGACCTGACCGATTTCTTCGCAGAGGTCGATTTCCCGATCTTCAAGGGCAAGCCCGTCCGCGGCATCGTCGCAGACTGTGCGGCATGCTCCAAGAAGTTCTTTGAGGATTCGCTGAAATTTGCGACCTCCATCGGCATGAAGGGCCTCGGGTACCTGACCGCCGTCGAGGGGCAGGCAAACTTCAAGGGCCCGATCGACAAGTTCCTCTCCGACGCACAGCGCGAGGAGATCCGTAAGCTCTCGGGCATCAAGGACGGCGAGACCGTGTTCTTCATCTCTGACAAGAAGGGCACCGTGGACAGCTTCGCGGGTCAGATCCGCACATGGCTGGGCGAGCGTCTGGAGCTCATCGAGAAGGACGCCTTCCGCTTCTGCTTCGTCGTCGATTTTCCGATGTACGAGATCAACGAGGAGACCAAGAAGCTCGACTTCACGCACAACCCCTTCTCTATGCCGCAGGGCGGTCTGAAGGCACTGGAGGAGCAGGATCCGCTTGAGATCCTCGCATACCAGTATGACCTTGTCTGCAACGGCATCGAGCTGGCATCCGGCGCTGTCAGAAACCACAGCGTTGACATCATGAAGAAGGCATTTGCGCTCGCGGGCTACACCGAGGAGGAGCTGGCGGCACGGTTCTCCGCGCTCTACACCGCATTCCAGTACGGCGCACCGCCCCACGCAGGCATGGCGCCCGGCATCGACCGCATGATTATGCTGCTGGCTGACACGGAGACCATCCGCAATGTCATTGCCTTCCCGCTGAACGGCAACGCGCAGGATCTCCTGCTCGGCGCGCCGTCTCAGGTCACGGAGCAGCAGCTCAGAGAGGCAAATATCCAGATTCGCGAGGAAGCGTAAGTGCCCCCGGGATGACAGCATGTATCCTTGACGGAAGGACTGATAGGAATGAAAAAAAGCATTCTGGTAACGGCGATGTGCTTTTTGTGCGCGGGCTTTGCTGCCTGCGGCACGGAATCCGGGGCGGAGTCCGGCACATCCTCATTGGCTGAGAACGAGCAGACAACCGCATCTGCCGAGACAGAGCAGACAACCGCATCGACCGAGACGGAGCAGACAACCGCATCGGCTGAGACAGAGCAGACAACCGGCTCCGCGGAGGAAAGCGGTGCAGACGCACTGACCGAAGATCAGGCGCTCGCTGCGGTCAAGAACTACTGCTTGCAGCAGAATCCCGAGCTGAAGACCAAGGCGGAATCAGACGAAACCGCGGTCTATTGGGATGCCTCCGCAAATGCTGACGGCAGGATCGTTGTGCTGTTCCGCTCTTATACCGGCGCACAGATCCGCTATTATGTGGATCCCGTTTCCGGTGAAGCCTATGTGACCGAGCTGGTTCCGGGCATCATCGACGAGGAGCAGCGCACCGAAGAAAGCCTGAATGTCCGGGATTATCTGGAGTAATCACGGCGCCCGGCATACGCAGAAACCGATACACAAACGGCTGAGGGAATCGCATTTCTCTCAGCCGTTTTTTTCCGCGAAAAAATATTTTCCTGCGGCGTGTGATATTTCTGCCCGCTCAGTTGTTATATATATGAGATCTCAAATCAAAGGAGGTGCCGCGCATGACGCCGGAGCAGCTTGCTCAGCTCTATGACAAATTTCAGCATACGGTCTACCGCACGGCACTTTCTTATTGCCGCAATGTGCAGGATGCAGAGGACATTACGCAGGAGGTGTTCCTGAAACGCTTTGCGCAGGAACGCACATTCCCGGATGACGCACAGGAAAAGGCATGGCTCATCCGCATGACGGTCAATCAGTGCAAGAATCTGCTGAAAGCCGTCCGGCGGCGGAGCGCCGTTCCGCTCGAGGACGCCGATGCAGTCTGCGTCACGCCCGAGGAGCACACGCTCTGGGACGCCGTCGGCGCACTGCCCCCGAAATACCGGCTTGTGATTCAGCTCTATTACGGCGAGGGCTATACGGTCACAGAAATTGCCGGCATGACAAACCGCACGGAAACCGCAGTCCAGACGCAGCTTTACCGCGCGCGAAAGCAGCTCAGGGACATACTCGGAGAGGAGGTCACACCATGATCGACATGCAGCACTACCGCGACATTTCGGCGCGTGTGAAAATCCGACCGCAATGCAGGGAGGAGGTCATTGCAATGGCAATGCAGGCAGAGAAGCAGCAGCACCGCAGACCGATGCGGAAGCTCGGCATCGTGCTCGCTGCGGCAGCCGTCGCAGCGGGCGGCATGACAGCCGCAGTCGGTGCCGCAAACAACTGGGATTACCGCAGCATCTTCACAAAGTATTTCAGCGAGAAAACAGACAGCGCCGTGGAATATGATTTCACACCGATCGGGCAGAATCTCGATGTGCAGGGAGAATTTCCGTTCGGCACGGTCACGCTCGAATCCATGCTCTCCACACCGTATCTGATGTATCTGAGCTGGAATGTGGAGCCGAACGAAGCCGCGGGCGTTTCACCCGATGACATGCTCTGGTCTTTTATTACGGTTATGGACAGCGTGAACTGCAATCTCATGTCGAATGAGGCAAGTGCGGCACGCGGCGAGGACGGCAAATGGCATTTCACCGCGAAATTCCGCAGCACAAACGGTGCGCTGGAGCCGAACCCGACAGATTTCTATGTCAGCGTGCTCATGAGATATGACGCTGAGAACACAGCAGATGACGCGATCATTGCGAAAGATGACACGGATCATAAGCTCACCTTCACGCCGCAGATCACGCCCGATCCTGCGATGCAGCCGCTCAGCACGCCCATTTCGCTCGCCGGCGGCACGGCAGATCACTATGCGCTCTCTCCGCTGGCACTTGTGCTTTCGGATACATTCGGCAGCACGCCGCCCGAGCGCATGTTTTCAGCCTACACCGAACAGGCGGATGCTTCGGCGGAGGTCACAGCCGTGTTTGCGGACGGCACGGAGCAGGTCATCCCGGCAGAGGTTTACCGCACGCTGTATACGCAGCCGAAGGCGGGCACAATCGAAACCACCGATGCCCCGGACGGCTTCCGCTGCTATCTGGAATTTGCACAGCCGGTCGCGCCCGAAGCACTCACCGCGATCCGCGTAAACGGCACAGAAATCCCGCTCAGATGAGCAAATACATTCCTCCATAATACAGGAAGCGGGTACACACGGTCAGACAGCGTGTGTACCCGCTTTTTTATCGGAAAGCCGAGATGATCTTCCGCTTTGCGGAAGCGGGCGTATAGACCCATTCATCCATATGGCTGCCCGTGAAGAAATACTGCATCGGCGGGGGCGTGCATTCCTCATCGAACACATCGACCACCGCGAGCTTGATCTTCATCCGCTCCGGCACGATGCTCTTGATGTAGACCGACGCATGCTGCCCCGGACGGATGTCGCCGCGCATATCGGCAAGCCCCGCGAGATTCGGCGTCAGCTCGATGAAAATGCCGTAATCCTCCACCGACCGCACAATGCCCGCGACGGTTTCTCCTGCGCGGAACTGCGCTGCGTTCTCCTCCCATGTGCCGAGCAGCTCCTTGTGCGTCAGCAGGACACGGCCGTTTTCAAAGCCGCGCACGACCGCACGGATCTCCTGCCCGACGCGGAAGCGGTCGGCGGGATGCGAAATCCGCGAGACCGAGATCGCGTCGATCGGGATGAGCGACGGCACACCGCAGCCGATATCCACGAAGCAGCCGAACGGCGCCAGATGCGTCACACGCGCCGGGATCACATCGCCCGGGCGCAGGCGGCTGAGATAGGCGTCGCGGCAGTGCTCCTGCTGCACCCTGCGCGAGAGCACTGCGACCGGCGCACCGTTTTCGTCGCGGTCGATGCGCAGCACCGAGAAGCAGACGGGCTTATTCACCCGCGAGATGAGCGCAATATCGCGGGTCGTGCCCTCGCGGATGCCGAGCGCACCCTCCGAGCGCGGGATGAGCCCGTGCA
Source organism: Oscillospiraceae bacterium (assembly GCA_016291435.1). Classification (GTDB taxonomy): domain Bacteria; phylum Bacillota; class Clostridia; order Oscillospirales; family Ruminococcaceae; genus Firm-04. Next base: position 32,694 of record JAEEXH010000020.1, on the reverse strand, counting down.
TGCAGGGAAGCTCGACATGCAGATTGTGCCCGCCGTCGCAGACGCGCACCCGCGCCTCCAGCCGCTGCCCCGTGCGGATTGCCTCCCGCAGCGCAGCCTCCGACTGCATGTGCTCTGCGTTGACAGGGGAGCCCATGAGACTCCCCTCCGGCAGATATTTGCTTTGCTGTTCCATAGTTCCTTTTACCTCCGGTTCCTCGTATTTCAATCTGCGCATCTGCACGGATATTTCGTGCAGCGGTCTGAGATCGCTTCGCGGATCGTTTTCAGTATACGCCCGGAATGCCGCAAAATCTGTCGAATGTGCGCAGATCCCGCCAATTTGTTCCGGCGCGCTGTCGGAATATGGAAATATCTGTCATGACCGCACAACTGTCCGCTGCACGCGGACAGTTTTCGAGAGCGAAACTATCACACAAAACGAACGAAAATGCGCAATTTTTCGCATACCGACCCGCGCTATCTTATAGAATCCGTCGAAAAGTTGTCGGAATTGTTGTGCATTTTACATCTTGATTTTCCTACAAATATATAGTACAATACATAAGGGTATGTATGCGCAGAAGTGCGTGCATATCGCTGCCGGTTTGATATACCCGCGGCACACTCCGCAGCTTGTGTGCACCTGTACGCGAGTGGCGGACAACCGTCCTCTATGTCAGCCGGCTGTGTTCTGCTCTGCGGAACAAATAACTTCATTTATTCTTTGTTTATGATAATCCATACAAGGAGGTAAGATTCTAATGGCAAAGAAAATCGCAACCCTTCCCTTTACCGGCACAGCCGAGCAGGAGCAGGAGCTCCGTGCGGCGATCGACGCGCTCCGTGACGATCCCGGTGCTCTGATGCCTGTCATGCAGAAGGCGCAGGAGATCTACGGCTATCTGCCGGTTGAGGTGCAGAAGATCATCTCTGAGGAGCTCAATGTTCCGATGGAGAAGGTCTTCGGTGTCGCAACCTTCTACGCACAGTTCAGTATGTCTCCGAAGGGGAAGTACCGCATCTCCGTATGTCTCGGTACCGCCTGCTATGTCAAGGGCTCCGGCGTTGTGCTCGAGAAGCTCGAGGAGGCACTCGGCATCGAGTGCGGCGCGATCACCAATGACGGCAAGTTCTCGCTTGATGACTGCCGCTGTGTCGGTGCGTGCGGCCTCGCTCCGGTCGTGACCGTCAACGACGATGTTTACGGCAGACTGACCGGCAAGCCCGAGGAGATCCAGGATATTCTTGCAAAATACGCCGACTGATCCCGGCATTCCAATGAAGACAGAGGAGGCTTAATATGAAAACACTGCAGGACCTCAACGCCATCAAGGAAGCGATGCGCAAGGAGGTTGCGCTCCGTCTCGGTAAGGTGTCGGACGGCGCAAAATATGAGAAGCATGTGCTGATGTGCGGCGGTACGGGATGTACCTCTTCGGGCTCGATGAAGATCGCAGACGAGCTCGAGCGTCAGCTGAAGGAAAAGGGCATCGACGAGAAGGTCTTTGTCGTCCGTACAGGCTGCTTCGGTCTGTGCGAGCGCGGACCGATTATGATTGTCTACCCGGAGGGCTCCTTCTACACCCATGTGAAGATGGATGAAGTCACCCGCATCGTGGACGAGCACCTGATCGGCGGCAATCCTGTCAAGGAGTTCCTCTATGAGGAAACTGTCAGGGGTGATGAGATCGGCTCTCTCGCAGATACCGATTTCTACCGCAAGCAAAAGCGCGTCGCGCTCCGCAACTGCGGCGTCATCAATCCTGAGGACGTCAATGAGTACATCGCACGCGACGGCTATCAGGCACTTTACAAGGTGCTGACCTCCATGACCCCGGATGAGGTCATCCAGGAAATGCTCGATTCCGGTCTCCGCGGCAGAGGCGGCGGCGGCTTCCCGACCGGTATGAAGTGGAAGCTCGCACGCAACATCGTCCCGGATGCAGATCAGAAGTATGTCTGCTGCAACGCCGACGAGGGCGACCCCGGCGCGTTCATGGACCGTTCCGTGCTCGAAGGCGACCCGCATGTTGTCCTTGAGGCAATGACCATCGCAGGCTTCGCCATCGGCGCAACACAGGGCTATATCTATGTCCGTGCAGAGTATCCGATCGCTGTGCAGCGTCTCCGCATCGCCATCAAGCAGGCGCGCGAGATCGGCATGCTCGGCAAGGATATCTTCGGCACCGGCTTCGATTTCGACATCGACCTGAGACTCGGTGCAGGCGCATTCGTCTGCGGCGAGGAGACCGCGCTCATGACCTCTATCGAGGGCAACCGCGGTGAGCCGCGTCCGCGTCCGCCGTTCCCGGCAGAAAAGGGTCTGTATCAGAAGCCGACCATCCTCAACAATGTTGAGACTTACGCAAACGTCCCGCAGATCATCCTGAAGGGCGCAAAGTGGTATGCTTCGATGGGCACCGAGACCGCAAAGGGCACCAAGGTCTTTGCACTCGGCGGCAAGATCAAGAACACCGGTCTGGTCGAGATTCCGATGGGCACCACGCTCCGCGAGATCATCGAGGAGATCGGCGGCGGCATCCCGAACGGCAAGAAGTTCAAGGCAGCACAGGCAGGCGGTCCTTCCGGCGGCTGCATCCCGGCTGCACACTACGATGTCAGCGTTGACTACGATTCTCTCGCAAAGATCGGCTGCATGATCGGTTCCGGCGGTCTCATCGTGCTCGATGAGGACAACTGCATGGTCGATATCGCAAAGTTCTTCCTCCAGTTCACGATGGATGAATCCTGCGGTAAGTGTACGCCGTGCCGTATCGGCACCAAGAGAATGTATGAGATCCTCGACAAGATCACCAAGGGCAACGGCACGATGGAAGATCTGGACAAGCTCGAAGACCTCTGCAACTACATCAAGGCAAATTCCCTCTGCGGTCTCGGTCAGACAGCACCGAACCCGGTGCTCTCCACGCTCCGCTTCTTCCGCGATGAGTATGAGGCACATATCATCGACAAGAAGTGCCCGGCAGGCGTCTGCAAGTCGCTGCTTCAGTATGTCATCGACAAGGACACCTGTATCGGCTGCGGCATGTGTGCAAAGCAGTGCCCGGCATCTGCAATCGCAAGAACAGACTACATCGCTGAGGGCCACAAGCTCGCTTCCTTCGAGATCGACCCGGCAAAGTGCGTGAAGTGCGGCGCCTGCATCGAGAAGTGCAAGTTCAAGGCTATCAGCAAGCAGTAAGGGAGGGCACAGGAACATGAGTGATATGATCAATGTAAAAATCAACGGCTTTGCGGTTCAGGTTCCGAAGGGAACCTCGATCCTCGAGGCTGCACGTGCAGCAAGCGTCACCATCCCGACGCTCTGCTATCTGAAGGATATCAATGAGATCGGCGCATGCCGTATGTGCATGGTCGAGGCGCAGGAGATGCGCGGTCCGGCGCTTGGTCCGGCACGCCTTGTCGCAGCCTGTGTCTACCCGGTCTCCGAGGGCATGGAGGTTCGCACGAATTCTCCGAAGGTGCTCGATTCCCGCAAGAAGACCATGGAGCTGCTGCTCTCGAACCACGACAGAAAATGTCTCTCCTGCGTGCGCAGCAAGAACTGTGAGCTCCAGAAGCTCGCAAACGATCTCGGCATCACCGATTCTTCCGTCTATGACGGCGAGCGCACGGAGTACGCGATCGACGACACCGCGGCACATATGTACCGCGACAACAACAAGTGCATCCTCTGCCGCCGCTGCGTTGCAGCCTGTGCAAAGACCCAGGGCATCGGCGTCATCGGTGCAAATGAGCGCGGCTTCATCACCAATATCGGCTCTTCCTTCAACAAGGGTCTCGGCGAGACCTCCTGCGTCTCCTGCGGTCAGTGCATCGTTGTCTGCCCGGTCGGCGCAATCTCTGAGAAGGACTTTACCGATGATGTGTTTGCAGCAATCGCAGACCCGACCAAGCATGTGGTCGTGCAGACGGCGCCGTCCGTCCGCGCAGGTCTCGGCGAAATGTTCGGCTATCCGATCGGCACCAATGTCGAGGGACAGATGGTCGCAGCGCTCCGCAGACTCGGCTTTGACGTTGTCACCGACACCAACTACGGCGCAGACCTCACCATCATGGAGGAAGGCACTGAGCTGATCGAGCGCGTCACCAAGGGCGGCGTTCTCCCGATGATCACCTCCTGCTCTCCGGGCTGGGTCAAGTTCTGCGAGCACTACTTCCCGGATATGATCCCGAACCTCTCCACCTGCAAGTCCCCGCAGCAGATGCAGGGCGCTATCATCAAGACCTACTACGCAGAGAAGATGGGCTGGGATCCGAAGGACATCGTTTCCGTTTCGATCATGCCCTGCACCGCAAAGAAGTTCGAGCGCGGCAGAGACAACCAGTCCGCTTCCGGCTACCCGGATGTTGACATTGCACTCACGACCCGTGAGCTCGGCAGAATGATCGACCGCGCAGGCATCGACTTCCGCTCGCTCCCCGAGGAGAAGTTTGACGATCCGCTCGGCATCTACACCGGCGGCGGCCTGATCTTCGGCGCGACCGGCGGCGTTATGGAAGCTGCACTCCGCTTTGCAGTGGAGCAGATCAGCGGCGAGAAGCTCGCGGCTGACAAGGTCGAGTTCAAGGAAGTCCGCGGCATCGAGGGCATCAAGGAAGCAGCTTACACCGCAGGCGGCGTCACCGTGAAGGTCGCTGTCGCGAGCGGCCTTGCAAACGCAAGAGCACTGCTCGAAAAGGTGCAGGCAGGCGAGGCTGATTATCAGTTCATCGAGATCATGGCTTGCCCGGGCGGCTGCGTCAACGGCGGCGGTCAGCCGATCGTGCCGGCATCTATCCGCAACTTCACCGACATCCGTTCGCTGCGTGCAAAGGCACTTTACAGCGCCGATGCAGCGATGGATCTCCGCAAGTCGCAGGACAACCCCGCAATCCAGACGCTCTACAAAGAGTATCTCGGCGAGCCGGGCAGCCACAAGGCACACGAGCTCCTGCACACCTCTTATGTCGCACGCGACATCAAGTTCTGAGTTTCATGTGAATATGAGATACCCCCGGTACGCAATGTATCGGGGGTATCTTTCTGTATGGGAGCCGAGCAGCTTATAATACCTCCACATCGGCGAAGGTGAACTGCGGGTGCAGCGCGAGGTTGATCGCCAGTGAAAGCAGCCGCGCCGCGTGATGCAGCAGCCGGTCTATATCCCGCGGTGTCACCATCATGTTCGGGAAGCCCTCCGGCAGCGGCACATCCTCTCCCGCAGCCTGCCGCACGACCGTGTGCAGATCGACCACCGTCGGCACGCCCACCGCGATCACGGGGACGCCGAGCGTCCGCGAACTCAGCTCCGCACGGCGGTTCTGCACGCCGCTCCCGGGCGATATGCCCGCATCCGAGATCTGCACCGTCGTGCCGAGCCGCGAGAGCTCTGAGCAGGCAAGCGCATCCACCGCGATGATACATACAGGCTGTACGGTCTCTCTGAGCGCGGAGATCAGCTCCGCCGTCTCAATGCCCGTCTGACCGAGCACACCGTTCGAGAGGACACTCACCGGGCGCAGATCGCGCAGAAACGCAGTTTCCGTGTCATCTGCGGAAAGCTCCCGCCTGAGATGCCGCGTTGCGAGAATCTGCCCGGCGGTCATGGGGCCCAGCGCATCGGGCGTGATGTCCTGATTGCCGAGCCCTGCGACCGTCACTGCACCGCGCACAGGCAAAAACTGCCGAAGCTCTGCGGCAAGCTCCTCTGTCTGTGCACGGAGCGTATCCGCGGGGGCATGCGGCGTGAGGTGCTCCAGCGTGAGATAGCGCCCCTTCTGCCGCCCGATCACGTCACCGTGGGCATCGCTGTCTATGACAATCTCCGTGACGGCAAACTCCCTGCCGCGTCTGGTCAGCGTGATGCCCTCCGGGAGCGTATCGGGGGTCTGCTCAAGGGCAAGATCGGTTCGGGTGGTCTGCATGCAAACAGTCCTTTCTGTGAATTTGTGTGAAATGCTGAAACTGCGCAGATTTCCAGCCGGAAATTCTCCCTTTTGCACGGTTGCAATTTTGCGCAGAACATGGTAAAATAATAGTTGGTTTGGCAGCATGTCAAGTAGCGGTCCCCACCCGCGCTGTACGGAGCAGTCCCGCCATAATTGCTTCGGAATTACTGTATGCTGCTTTGTCCGAAATATACCGACAATCGGAATCCTGCGTATGCAGGCGAAAACAAAACTGCATGAAGCAGGAAAGAAAAGGAGTAACCGTTATGGCAGCAGCAAAGAACAACGCGCCGAAGAAGCGCCCGACCCCTGCAAAGAGAGATATCCAGAACAAGGTTCGCGCACTGCGCAACAAGTCCCGCCGTTCTGAGATGAAGACCGCGATCAAGAAGGCATATGTCGGCGGTACCGACCGTGTCGCTGTGATCCGTTACGCGATCAAGCGTGTCGATCAGGCATGTGCAAACGGCCTCATCCACAAGAACAACGCAGCACGCAAGAAGTCTCAGCTCATGAAGCTCCTCAATAAGGCAAACTGATCTGAGCGTCACCTACATGAAACGAGCCGCCGTGTCCCTTCGGACGCGGCGGCTGTTTTTGTGCCTCCGTGACCGGGGTTCACGCAGGAGATACTTTCGATGGTTCTATGTGGGGACTCTGTCCCCACACCCCTGCTGAGGGGATAGCGAATCCCCTCAGACTCCCCTATCTCAAAATACCCAGCCCCCGCGGGGGCTGGGTATTTTGCAATGGGGTCCGGGGGCCGCTGCCCCCGGCGGGAGTTTGAGGGCAGAGCCCTCATTATAAATCCGCCGGAGGCACTTCTTGCGCGAACCCCGGTTACGGATGCTGTGTCACATCGGCGGTTTTTGCATAAGATAAACCATCAAGGGTTCAGAATGAACCGAACGGAGGGTAATTTTATGCAGCGTGCATGTTTTCTCGGGAGCGCGACCCCGAACGGCTTTGCGACACCGTTCTGGGCAGCGCACAGCGATTTCTACGGCTACTACCTCAAAGGCGGCCCCGGCACAGGCAAATCGACGCTGATGAAGAAGATTGCAGCAGAATTTGCATCGGAGCGCGTCACGGTATATCACTGCGCCTCAGACCCCCGCTCGCTGGATGCAGTTGTGCTGGAGGAGCGCGGGGTATTCTTTGCCGATGCCACCGCGCCGCATGAGGCGTCCACACCGCTCCCGTTTGTCACGGGGGAGCTTGTCGATCTCGGTGCGGTGCTGCGGCGGGAGCCCATTGCCGCACACGCCGCGGAGATCCGTGCGCTCTACGCGCAGAATCAGGCGGCACATGCACAGGCGCGGCGCGGTCTCAGCGGCATCGGCGCGATGGAGGATACGGCTTCGGCGGCGGGCAGCAGCGCCCTGCTCCGTGAGAAGCTGCGCGGCTATGCAGCACGTCTTGCAAAGCGGATGCTTCCGCCGAAAAAGGATGCAGACGGCCGCATTTTGCAGCGACAGTGTCATGCGCTCACACCGGCGGGCGGCATAACTTATCTGCCGGAGGGCTGCGGCGCGGTCTTGCTGCATGACCCCTGCCGTGCGGCGGGAGAAATGCTGCTCACACTGCTTTCGGAGCATGCCGCCGCACGCGGATACTGTGCGGAGATCACCTGCTCGCAGACGCAGACTGCACGCCCGGTGACGCATCTCATTCTGCCGGAATGCGGGACTGCGCTGATCCTCGCGCCGGAGGGGACAGATCCTGCCGTACCGCAGCCGGCGGGTTTCCTGCGCATGCAGCGGTTCTATGACCCCGCGAAGCTCCGGGGGCAGCGGTCGCTTGTGCGCTTCTGCAACAAGACCGCAGCCGAGCTGAAACAGCAAACCGCAGCGATCCTCGCGGATGCACTGCGGCTGCATGATGAACTGGAATCCTATTATATCGGGGCGCTCGATCTGCCTGCGCTCGACCGCATCACCGCAGATCTTTGTGCGAGAATGCGGGAGACCCCGTGACGGCGAGCTGCACGGCACGGTAAGCGCCGTCATAGATCCCGGCGCGGTGCGCGGTTTTGATGTGTTCACACATCTGCGGGATGATATCGTCATTCTGCTGCATCATCCGCAGCACTGCGCCGACCTCTGCGGGCGAGCTGCATTCATAGGTGCCGTCGCCAACCTCTGCGGAGCGGATCGCACCCCATGCCTCATGCCCGCCGACACGCGGGATCATGAGCTTCGGCACGGGATAGAAGGAGAGCTCGCTCGGCTTTGTGATCAGCACATCGGAGACGCGCATCAGCAGATTGGTTGAATAGACTGCGGCGAAAATATCGCTGTGATAGAACAGATGCACGCCTGTCACACCGCCGCTGTATGCAGCATTGCAAAATGCCGTTGTTTCGGCAAAATCGTCATAGTGCAGTACAGGCGAAAGCCCCATTCCGCGGAGCGCCCGCAGCATCGCATCGCGGACATCCCCGTGGTCGCCGACATTGAGGAAGAGCGCTGCCTTTTCCTTCCGGACATCGGGGGCGAGCCGCTCGATGACAGAGCGGAAGAGCGCCTGCTGTGCGCCTGCCCCGCCGACGGACATGAGCCAGCGCTTCGGCGCGCCGGAGGTCACGCGGGCAGTGCGCGCATCGCAGTCTGCTTCCAGATCGCGCAGCAGCTCGTGGTCAACATAATGCCCGGTGTAAACGACTGCTTCCTTCGGCATCGGCTTCAGCTGCTGTTTGCCGTTCATGCCGCGGAGGGCGCGGTAGCCGAGATAGGCAGAGGGCGTCTGCACGGCATGGATCGCGCCCTCTGAGAGATGAAGCGCCATCGGCCAGTTGTCGGGAATCGCATTGACAACATGCGTCAGCCCCGCATGCACCGCAGCCTGCGCCGGCCAGACATGCGCCGCAATGAACGGAATATCGCGCGGCAGATCGGAGAACACATTGGTCATAAGCTCTGCGGTCTTCTGATCGGCGGCGTTATAGGTGAGCCTGCGGAAGCCCTCGGAATTGAGCGGCTCCCAGACGAGCTTATTGAACAGCCGGCTCGACTGCGAGAGCCGCGAGCCGAGCGAATAGAGCCTGTTCTGCTCGCGGATGATCTTCCCGCAGGGCGCATCGGAGAAGCTGTGCAGGTCAAACCAATCGGGCTGATACCCGAGCGCATGTGCCGCAGAGGCAAGCGCCATCGAGATGCGGTAATGCCCGAAGCCCATGCGGATATTGCCGATGATCACGCTTTTCTCGTTGAAGGGACAAGCCGGCGTATCGCTGTGCAGCAGCTGCCTGACACCGAGCGCGTCCGCAATCGCAGGGGCGGGCACAGCGCGCAGATGATAGGGCGCATCGCCGCCGTCTCCGTATTTTCGGAGATGCTTTGCTTTTGTCCGCACGGCGCGGCGGTATGCAGCAGGTGAGATCTCATTCTCAAAAATAAATCGGGAACGATCCATCGCAAAATCCTCCAAAGCTCTTGACAAATTTGCTAAAATATGGTAGACTTTCATTCAAGGAGATATTCTCTTTTCATAGAAATATATGATACTGATTTTGATAGGTAGACTATCATGTACTGTGTTCAGTCTACCATAAAATAGGAGGTTTGTCAAGTGGAAAAGGATATTACCGTCGAATCGCTGAAGGAAAAGCGCATGGAAAAGGCAATCGCCGTCAGCGCGGGGCTCTTTCTGAAGGAGGGCATCGACAGCGTGAAGATGACCGATATTGCTGATGCGACCGGTGTCGGCGTGGCAACGCTTTACCGCTATTTCGGAACGAAGACCGGCATCGCGATCGCAGCGATGACCTATCTCTGGAATGAACTCGGGGGCATGTTCAGCGGCGTGTTTGAGTCGGATGTGTTCCGCAGGCAGAACGGCCTCAAGCAGCTCAGCGATCTCATGCGGATGTTTCTGGTGCTTTACACCGCACACCGCGATTTCATGAAGCTGCTCGGTGAATTCGATCTCTTCCTCCTGCGCGAAAAGATCCCGCCGGAGGATCTGACGGAATACGAAAGGTCCGTGATCAATTTCTATCCGATCTTTGAAACGGCTTACAAGGTCGGCATTGCGGACGGTACCGTGCGCGAGATCCCGAATTTCCAGCTGTTCTACCTCACCTATGCACATGCGTTCATGGAACTGAACAAGAAGCTCCTGCAGGGCGAGCTCCTTGCATCCGATGATTTTTCCCACGGCGAGCGTGAGCTCGAAATGATGATCGACACGGCGGTGTATTATCTGCAAAAGCGCGGCTGACAGTGAGGAGGGGACAGTATGGAGCAGACAAAGCAGATCAAAATTGCATCGAATAAAATTCTCTGGATCTTTGCCGTCGGTCAGCTCGGCTGGTCGCTGCTCTCGGGCATCATCTCAAACTGGCTCGTGTTCTTCTTTCAGCCAAGCGGCGAGGAGATCGCAAAGGGTCAGCAGACTTTTCTGCCCGCCGGTACCTTCTTCGGTCTCACTGCCATCGGACTGATCACTGCGGTCGGGCGCATTTTCGACGCCGTGACCGACCCCTATATTGCGGGAAAATCGGACGCATGCAGGCATAAGCTCGGCCGGCGCATCCCGTTCATGCGGTATACGGCGATCCCCTTTGCCGTCGTGACGGCGCTGCTGTTCTGGCCGCCGGTCAACGGCGAAAGCAGCCTGAATACTGCGGCACTGTTTGTCTGCGCGATGCTCTTCTATCTCTGCATGACGGCGTACTGCACGCCGTACAACGCGCTGATTCCGGAGCTCGGACGCACGCAGAATGCGCGCATCAATCTTTCGACCTTCATCTCCGTGACCTATTTTTTCGGCACGGCGATTGCGTATCTGGTGCCGAATATTGCCGCGTTCTTCCTTGACAGCATGGGCTATGCAGGCAGCTTCCGCATCACGGTCTCGATTCTCGCGGGCATTGCGGCGGTCTGCATGCTGATTCCGGCATTTCTCATCGACGAGCACACCTATGCCGACACGACCCCGACGAAGGCGTCTGCGTTTTCATCGCTCGCTGCGACCTTCCGCAACAAGGATTTCCGTGTGTTTGTCTGCTCGGATATTTTCTACTGGATCGGGCTGACGCTCTTCCAGACGGGTCTCTCGTATTACATCACCGTGCTGATGGGGCTTGATTCGACGATGACCTTCCCGCTCTTTGCGGTCATGACCGTGCTCTCGCTCGCGTTTTATCCCGTTGTCAACATTGTCTCGAAGAAGCTCGGCAAAAAGAAAATGATCGCGTTTGCATTCCTGTTCTTCTCGTTCACCTTCCTCGTGACGGCATTTGCGGGCAAGACCCCGCTCCCGGCAATGGCAAACGGCATCCTGATCGCGGTGCTGGCGGCGCTTCCGATGGCGATTCTCGGCATCCTGCCGCAGGCGGTTGTCGCGGATATTTCGGAGGCGGACATGCTCGATACCGGCGAGAGCCGGCAGGGCATGTTCTATGCGGCGCGCACCTTTGCGTTCAAGCTCGGGCAGTCTGCGGCAATGCTCATTTTCACGAGCGTGGCGCTGATCAATAAGGATATTGCGCCGGCCGAATCCGGCTACGGGCTCGGCTACCGTCTGACGGCGGTGATTGCCGCGGTGCTCTGTCTGATCGGCGGGCTGATCTTCCTGCGCTATAATGAGAAGAAAGTGATTTCGCGCATTGAAAACAGGCATCCCGCTGAATGATTCTATCGTCCGCCTGCGCGGGCACCACGAATTGATCGGAGGTTTTTCATGCTTCGGTTCAAGCATGTCTGGCTCGTCTGCGAATACGGAGACGAGCAGTTTGCAGTCAAAACTGCGCGATCGGTCGAAAACGACACGGTCGCGCTGCGCATTTCCTATGAAAACGGCAGATTCTCGGCATCGCTGCACGCAAAGACCGATGCCGAAATCACCGTCCGCATGCTCAGGGCGGAGTTTCAGTATCAGTTCCGCGAGAGCGACCGCATTTTCTTAAACGGCTATCAGTCCTGGACAGACAGCACCGAGCATGCCCCCGACGGCGTGATGGCGGGGCTCGGGCATATCCCGCGGCCGCTGATCGAGCGCTATGCTTTCCGGCAGTACGGCGACTACCGCTTCACGAAATATTCCTGCAAGCGCGGCGAGCTGCACGGCTGGAGCTACGGCTATATCCGCAACGGCCTGCACTTTGACTTCGCAGGCTCGCTCAACGAGGATGCGGGCTTTACCTGCCTGCGCACGAATACCGGCGCGGAGACTGTCCACGCCGAGAAGGACTGCGAAGGCCTGCGCTTTACAGGCGATTACAGCGGCTTGCAGCTCCAGCTCCTGAGCGGTACGGAGGATGCCGTATTTGACGGCTATTTTGCAGCGCTCGGTGTGCAGCCCTCTCCTGCCGCAAAGCCTCTGACCGGCTACACAAGCTGGTACCGGCATTATCAGAATATCAGCCGCGATGTGATCCTGCACGATCTGGAGGGCATCCGCACGGCTGAGATGCAGCCCGATGTGTTCCAGATCGACGACGGCTGGCAGACGGCAGTCGGCGACTGGCGCTCGGTCGATCCCGTGAAATTCCCGGGCGGCATGCGCGAAATCGCAGATGCGGTCCGGTCGCAGGGGATGACCCCGGGTCTCTGGCTTGCACCGTTTGTCTGCGAGGAAAAATCGGAGATCTATCTCAATCACAAGAACTGGCTCGTGCTTGATGACCGCGGGCGGTTTGTGCGCGGCGGCTCAAACTGGAGCGACTTCTATGCGCTGAATCTCTACAACGCCGAGGTGCGTGCCTATCTGAAGACCGTCTTTGACACGGTCGTGCGCGACTGGGGATACGGCCTGCTGAAGCTCGATTTTCTCTATGCGGTCTGCATCCAGCCGCACAGCGGCAAAACACGCGGGCAGATCATGGCAGACGCGATGTCATTTCTGCGGGAGCTTGCGGGCGAGGCACAGATTCTCGGCTGCGGCGTGCCGCTCGCATCGGCATTCGGCAAGGCGGAATACTGCCGCATCGGCTGCGATGTGAGCCTTGACTGGAACGACAAGCCCTATATGCAGCTCATGCACCGCGAGCGCATCAGCACGCGGAATTCCATCCTGAATTCGGTTTTCCGGCGGCAATTAAACGGCCGTGCCTTCCTGAATGACCCGGATGTTTACCTTCTGCGCAGTGACAACACCGCGCTGACCGAGCGGCAGAAGCGCTGTCTCTCGGAAGTCAATGCCCTCTGCGGCAGCGTGCTCTTCACTTCGGATGATGCGGGGACATATACCCCTGAGCAGAAGCGCCTGCTGCATCACATGCTGGCGCTCCGGGATGCAAAGCTCATCTCAGCAGAGCGCACTGCAAAGGAGCTCACGCTCTGCTTCACGCTGAACGGCAGACAATATAAGCGGGTGTATCCGCTGTGACCGTGTATATCTGACAGCGAAGCCGTCCGGGCTGCCCCGGGCGGTTTTGCTTTTTGCGCTGCACGCTTGCAATTTCCCGCATAATATGGTATAATACGATTGGATAATTGTCACCGCATGCGGTGAAGGAAAGGAGGAACGCGCCCGCAAACTGCGCGGACGCGGATCATCATATGGAGAATCAGAACATGCACGCTGCCCCCGATGCCTATTTCGGCTGCAATGTCTTCAATACGGAGGTCATGCGCAGCATGCTCCCGAAGAAGGTCTATGAGGCTGTCATGCGCACCCGCACCCTCGGCACGCCGCTTCCCCGCGATGCGGCAGATGTCGTCGCGACCGCAATGAAGGACTGGGCAGTCTCCAAGGGCTGCACCCATTTCACACACTGGTTCCAGCCGATGACCGGCGTCACCGCCGAGAAGCACGATGCGTTCATTGCGCCCTGCGGCAGCGGCGTCATCCTCGAATTTTCCGGCAAGGAGCTGATCAAGGGCGAGCCGGACGCATCCTCGTTCCCCTCCGGCGGTCTCCGTGCGACCTTTGAAGCACGCGGCTATACCGCATGGGATCCGACCTCGGATGCGTTCATCAAGGACCGCACCCTGTGCATCCCGACCGGCTTCGTTTCCTACACCGGCGATGTGCTCGATAAGAAGACCCCGCTCCTCCGCTCGATGGAAGCGGTCAGCCGTGCCTGCGTGCGCATGCTCCGTCTTTTCGGCAATGAGAATGTGCAGCGCGTCATGACGGCTGTCGGCCCCGAGCAGGAGTATTTCCTGATCGACAAGGCAAGCTATGACGCCCGCGAGGATCTCATCCTCACCGGCAGAACCCTTTTCGGTGCCATGCCGCCGAAGGGCGAGGAGATGGACGATCACTATTTCGGCAATCTCACGCAGCGTGTCTCCGACTTCATGCGCGAGCTCGATGAGGAGCTCTGGAAGCTCGGCATCTATGCAAAGACCGAGCACAATGAGGTCGCGCCCGCACAGCATGAGCTTGCGCCGATCTATACCACATCCAATATCGCAGCGGATCATAACCAGCTCACGATGGAGCTGATGAAGAAGACTGCGCTGAAGCACGGGCTTGTCTGCCTGCTGCACGAGAAGCCCTTTGCGGGTATCTCCGGCTCCGGCAAGCACAACAACTGGTCGATCGCGACCGATGACGGGCAGAATCTGCTCGATCCGGGCGACACCCCGCAGGATAACATGCAGTTTCTGCTCGTGCTCTGCGCCTTCCTGAAGGGCGTCAAGGAGTATGCGCCGCTGCTGCGCCTCTCCTCTGCTTCTGCGGGCAATGACTGCCGTCTGGGCGGCAACGAAGCGCCCCCGACTGTTATTTCCGTCTTCGTCGGCGATGACCTCCAGCGCGTGCTCGATGCCATCGAAAAGGGCGAATCGCTCGACGGCACCGGCAAGGAGCGCTTCAATCTCGGCGTCGATGCGATGCCGCAGTTCCGCAAGGATACCACCGACCGCAACCGTACATCCCCGATGGCATTCACCGGCAACAAGTTTGAGTTCCGTATGCTCGGCTCGGCAGATTCCATCTCCTGCTTCAATTTCGTGATGAACACGATCTTTGCAAAGATCATCACCGATTTCTGCGATGAGCTTGAGAAGGCGGAGGACTTCCAGACTGCGCTGAATGACCTGATCGTGCGCTCGATCCGCGAGAATAAGGACATCATCTTCAACGGCAACGGCTACGGCGATGCGTGGGTCGAGGAGTGCAAGCGCAGAGGTCTGCCGGATTATCCCTCGACCGTCGAGGCGCTCATGCAGTATGACCGCCCTGAATTCGTCGAGATCTTTGAGCAGAATCATGTGCTGACGCATGCAGAGATCACCTCCCGCAAGGAGATCCTGCTCGACAATTACAGCAAGACTGTCAGCATCGAGGCAAAGACGATGGTCGATATGGCACGCAAGAAGATCCTGCCGGTCTGCATCGCATACACGAAGGAGCTCTGCGACGCGACGCTCGTGAAGTCGCAGCTCTCTCCGATGCTCAATATCAGCGATGCTGTGGAGAACACGCTCGCCGCAGAGATCAGCGATCTTACCGCGGGTCTCTATGACGGAATCGAAGATCTGCGTTCGCAGCTCCGCGTTGCTGCCGAGACAAAGGGCATCGCAGAGCAGGCAATGGCATACCGCAAGCTGGTCGTTCCGGCAATGGAGCGCCTGCGCACGACCGCGGATGCACTGGAGACACTGATCCCGCAGGAGAAGTGGCCGTTCCCGTGCTACTCCGAGATCCTTTACAATATCTGATGCAGCTTGCAGATTTACCTGACCGGCTGCTGCCGTGGTTTGCGGAGAATGCCCGTGACCTGCCGTGGCGCAAAGACCGTGCACCCTATCATGTCTGGGTCTCCGAGATCATGCTCCAGCAAACACGCGTGGAGGCGGTAAAGCCCTATTATGCGCGGTTTCTGGAGCGCCTGCCCGATGTCCGTGCGCTCGCGGAATGCGCCCCCGACACGCTGATGAAGCTCTGGGAGGGGCTCGGCTATTACAGCCGTGTGCGCAATATGCAGAAGGCGGCGCAGCAGATCATGACAGCGCACGGCGGAGATTTTCCGCAGACTTACGATGAGATCCGCGCACTCACAGGCATCGGCGACTACACCGCCGGCGCGGTCTCGTCCATCTGCTTTGGCTGCCCCGAGCCCGCCGTAGACGGCAATGTGCTGCGCGTCTGGGCGCGGCTGACAGGCGACGGGCGCTGCGTGGACGAGCAGTCCGTGAAGCGAGATGTGCGGGAGCAGCTCCGTGCGGTTTACCGTACATGCACTGACTGCGGCACGCTCACGCAGGCACTCATGGAGCTTGGCGCGACGGTCTGCGTTCCGAACGGCGCACCGCACTGCGCATGCTGTCCGCTCAAGGCAGAATGCGAGGTATACCGCACGGATTCCATCGCGGAATATCCCGTGCGAAAAACGAAGAAAGCGCGCAGAATCGAAGAATATACGGTCTATATCCTGCAATGCGGCGAGAGGATTGCCGTGCGGAAGCGCGGAAACAGCGGGCTGCTTGCGGGGCTCTGGGAGCTGCCGCATCTCGACGGCAAGCGCGATGCACAGGCGGCGCTCGATGCGATTGCAGACTGGGAGACCGGTGCGGAAACGCTTTGCTCCGTGCGGCAGAAAAAACACATATTTACGCATATCGAATGGCATATGACATGCGTGCATATCCTCTGCACGAAATGCCCTGACCGCTTCACATGGGTGACGGCGGCGCAGATGCAGGCGGAGACGGCGCTCCCGACGGCATTCCGCATCTGTCTGCCGGAGGAATGAGGCGTGATCGCTGAACCGGCGCCCGTGACCCTACCCGAACCCAATGCAGAAAGGAAGATCTATCATGACCTACAAGGAAGAATTCATCAAATTCATGGCAGAGTGCGGCGTGCTCACATTCGGCGAATTCACGCTGAAATCGGGCAGAAAGGCACCCTATTTCATCAACACCGGCAACTACAAGACCGGCAGGCAGCTCTGCCGTCTCGGCGAGTATTACGCAGCCTGCATGCAGGAGCACGGTCTCAAGG
Source organism: Oscillospiraceae bacterium (assembly GCA_016291435.1). Lineage (GTDB taxonomy): Bacteria > Bacillota > Clostridia > Oscillospirales > Ruminococcaceae > Firm-04. The sequence goes on along the minus strand of JAEEXH010000020.1, from coordinate 15,858 downwards.
CAGATGTCCTCTTCGGACCGGCTTACAAGGGCATTCCGCTGGCAGCATCGGCGGCGGTCGCGCTCTGGAAGGAGCACGGCATCGAGGTTGGCTATGCCTATGACCGCAAGGAGGTCAAGGATCACGGCGAGGGCGGCATGATCGTCGGCTCGAAGCTCGAGGACGGCACAAAGGTTGTGCTGATCGAGGATGTTATGACCTCCGGCAAGGCGCTCAGAGAGGTCTATCCGAAGCTGAAATCCGTCGCGGATGTGGAGATCGCAGGCATGATCATCACTGTTGACCGGCAGGAGAAGGGTCTCCAGAGCGAGAAGTCTGCCGTGCAGGAGGTCAAGGAGGAGTTCGGCATTGACGTTTACTCCATCGTCACCGTGAGCGATATTATTGCAGCGATCGAGAACGGCGTCATCGACGGGCAGGCATATCTCCCGCAGATGCGCGCATACCGTGAGCAGTACGGGGTGTAAGAAAGCATCCCGCTGAGGAGAGAACAGCATGATCTTTTATTTCACAGGCACAGGCAATTCGCTCGCCGCGGCAAAGGCGGCCGCACAGCCCGGCGAACAGCTTGTCAGCATCGCGGCGGCACGGCAGAAGGGCGAATTCCGCTATACCGTGCCGGCAAAGGAGCCGGTCGGCTTTGTCTTCCCGGAATACTTCGCGACCGTTCCGATTGCCGTGATCGAGTTTATCCGCCGTCTGGAGCTCCGGCACGGCGGATATGTCTATGCCGTCATCACGAGCGGCGGCGGCAGGCATCACGGCGACGGTCTGCTCCGCAGGGAGCTTGCGGCACGCGGCATCACCCTGAGCCGCGTGTTCGGCGTGCATATGCCGGACAATGCCGTTCTCTATTTCAAGGCGCCCGATGCCCGCAAAACGGAAACGCTCCTGCGCAGAGCACGGCTCAAATGCGGAGAGATCCGCCGTGCCGTGCGGCACAGGGAATGCAAGCCGGTGCGCGGCGGACTGTTTGCGTCGGTCATGCAGCCCGTCTATCGGAAAATGAACACGACACGCCCCTTTCTGGCAGAGGATACCTGCACCGGCTGCGGCAAGTGTGCGCGGAATTGCCCCGATCATGCGATCCGCATGGCGAACGGCAAGCCCTTCTGGCAGAAGACACACTGCACGCTCTGCAATGCCTGCATCAACCGATGTCCCGTGCAGGCGATTCAGTACGGCAAGGATACAAAAAATCGCGGCAGATATGTGCATCCCGATCTGCGCTGAACGGAGGAACACCCCATGCACCCCGAGGAATATCTGGAAGGCTATTATGACTACGACGCGGCGGCAGATGCTCTGCTGAATGCGGATTACGAGACGGCAGGGAAGCTCTCGTGCGATGCCGTGAAGCTGCTGCTGGAGGATTACGAGGCGGATTCGGAGGAATTCGCAATCCTTGTGAACTGCATGTTCGTTGTGATGCAGTATCATGTGATGGAAACGCTGATGCAGCATATGGAATGCACGCTCCCGGAAAGCTATGCCGGCAGACAGGAGATGGCAGCGGCATATGCGGCATGGCAGCGCGGAGAAGCGTTTGAGGCGGCATGGCTTACCGTGCAGAGCGGCGATGCACAGGCAGCGGCAGTGCGCCTGTTCCGTGCGATTGATGCGCTGGGGCTTGATATCGCCGATTTTGACGAAATTGCTCCGCCCGATGCCCCGCAGCCGAAGTGCATCCGCAAGCAGTACGGGAGTACGGAGGTCGTCACCGTGACGGACGCGGAGATCACGGACGATCAGGGGCTTGCGCAGGATCCCGCGCCCGAGGGCAAGGATTTTGTGCTGACGGATGCCGACGGGGTGAAGTATCATCTCTACGGCCTTCAGCGCACAAAGGTCAGCGAGGAGCTCCGTGCGGAGGTGCCCGATGTGACGCAGTTCACGGCACAGGGCTGGATTGACGGCTACACCTGCAAGACGCGCCGCAGCGTGCAGATCGGTCTTTCTGCGGAGGGGAGCTATGTCTTCTCGTTCATCGCAGTCAAGGCGGATGACACCGTGCCTTCTGCACATGTGAAATGGGAAAAATACGAGGCGTGGGCAGAAGCACGCATCGCAGGACGGCGTGCGCGGCAGGCAGCGTTCATTCAGCGCGTGACGGGTGCCGCCGACAGCTGAGCGGAATCTGATACGACAGCCGCGGGGAGCCCTATTCAAAATTCGTCGGCGCAAGCCGACACAATCATTGCGAATTGCGCACTGCGAATTGCGCATTCTGATTTATCATAGCGGACGGATAAAAATTGCCCCTGTGTGCATTGCAGCATGCAGGGGCAGTCTTTTTGCGCGGGCATCCGCTTTTTTGTTTTCCCCCTTGCGTAAATCGGATTTTTATGGTATACTAATTGTGGAGTGGTATACATATCGCTCCGAGAGACATTTGAAATCACATATGGGAATGAGGTCGATTCATCATGAAACTGATCTTTGCAGTCGTCAACGGCGACGACAGCGCCGCGGTCTCCAAGGCTCTTGCCAAAAGCGGCTTCCGTGCGACAAAGCTCGCTTCCTCCGGCAGCTTTCTGAGCTCCGGCAATACCACCTTCCTCATCTGTGTCGATGAGGCGGATGTGGATAATGTGATCAATGTGGTGCAGCAGAAATGCCACCACAGAAAGCAGTTCGTTCCCTCGACACCCGCATACGGCACACCGGCGACCGGTCAGGTGCCCTCTATGCCGCTGGAGGTGCCCGTCGGCGGCGCAACTGTCTTCGTCACGAATATTGAGCGGTTCGAGAAGCTGTGAGCGGCGGTTCGATGCCTGCCATCGCGGGCAATTCGCTGCTGCTGGACGAGCTCCGGCAGATGAAGCGCAAGCAGCATCTGCCCCATGCGCTCCTGCTGCACGGTGAACGCGGCTGCGGCAAGAAGCTGATTGCAAAGTGGTATACGATGCTCGCGCTCTGCGAGGAGCAGGAGCATGCGCCCTGCGGCAGATGCAGAAGCTGCCGCCTGCTGCTCGATGACGCACACCCCGATGTCACCTATGCGGAACACTCGGGCAAGCGCGGCGGATTCTCCGTCGAGACCGCGCGCAATGTGCGGCGGGATGCTGCCGTGCTGCCGAACAACGGTGCGCTGCGCATCTTCCTTTTCACCGATGCGGACGGCATGACCGTGCAGGCACAGAACGCCCTGCTCAAATCGGTCGAGGAGCCGCTGCCGCATGCCTGCTTTGTGTTCACGGCGGAGACAGCGGGTGTCCTGCTGCCGACGCTCCTTTCGCGTATGACTGCAAAGGCGGTGTTTCCCGTCACAGAGGAGGAATGTGCCTCCGCCCTCACGCGGCTGGAATATTCTCCCTCGGATGTCCAGCGGGCAGTGTCGCATTTCAGCGGCAACATTGGCAGATGCATCGCGTATCTCAGCGACAGCGCCATGCAGCAGTCGGTGGAATATGCATCGGGTCTGACGGCAGCGCTTGCCGCACAGGATGAATATGAAATGCTGCGCCTTCTGACGGCAGCAGCGGCGGATAAGGAGATCCTGCGCCGCACGCTCGGCATGCTGGATTTGCAGATCAGAGATGCCGCACTGCTCTCTCTGCGCGGAGAATTCGGACAGCTCGGCTGCGACCGCGGCTCCGCACAGCAGCTTGCGCACCGTCTGACGCCGAACCGCACCGCTGCGATGCACAGTGCGGTCAGCGAGGCGATTGCCGATCTTGACGGCAATGTCGGTGCAGCGCTCACGGCATCTGCGCTCTGTGCGTCCCTCTCGGAATCGTAATGCACCTCATTCCGCAAACCATCGAAAGGGAATAACATGATCGAAGTAATCGGAGTCAAATTCAAAAGCGGCGGCAAAATGTATTATTTTGCGCCGGGTAACTTAAATCCCGCAGAGGGCAGCTATGTCGTTGTCGAGACGGCACGCGGGCCCGAATGCGGTGAGGTTGCGGCAAGGCGGCATGCCGTGCAGGACAGCGCCGTGACCGCGCCCCTAAAGCCCATTCTCCGGCTGGCAAACGAGGAGGATCTCCGCACGCTGGAGAAGAACCGCGCCTATATTGCCGAGGCGGAGCGCTACTGCCGCGAACGCATCGAAAAGCGCGGTCTGCCGATGAATCTCATCGACGTTGAGTGCGGCTTTGACAGCAACAAGCTGATTTTCTATTTCACCGCGGAGTCGCGTGTCGATTTCCGCGAGCTCGTCAAGGATCTGGCGCTTGCGTTCCATGTCCGCATCGAGCTGCGGCAGATCGGTGACCGCGACGAGGCGAAGCTGCTCGGCGGACTCGGCATCTGCGGCAGAGAATTCTGCTGCAAGGGTTATCTCAATAACTTCCAGCCGATCTCCATCAAAATCGCAAAGGAGCAGGGGCTCGCGCTCAATCCGGCGAAGATCTCCGGCGCCTGCGGCAGACTGATGTGCTGCCTGCGCTATGAGAGCCCGGTCTATGAGGAACTGATCAAGCTGACGCCGAAGGTCGGCTCAACGGTGCTGCTGCCGGGTGATCCGCCGGTTCGCGCCTATGTGCTCGAAGCAAATCTCATCACAGGCAATCTGCGCGTCAAGCCGGAGAATTCGGATATTCCGGTGACCGTCAGCCGCGATGCGGTCGAGCGCCTGACCGACGCCAGCCGCCGCATGACGAAGGAGGATCTGCGCCGCGACCGTGACCCGGCAAAGCAGCAGCAGCAGAAACCGCAGCCGCAGCAGGGAAAGAAGCAGAAGCAGCAGAATCCGAACGCCGCCGCACCTGCCGATGGGCAGGAGAAGCCGCAGCCGGAGAAAAAGCCGCAGCAGCCGCGTGAAAAACGGAATCCCGAGCGACAGGTGCAGCCCGCGCAGAACCGTCAGCCGCAGGAACCGCAGCAGGCGCGTCCCGCACAGCAGCCGCAGGCACAGCCCCATCACGCGCAGCTCCATGAGGAGTTCGGCGAGAAGCAGCAGCGGCAGCAGCCGGCACCGCCGAAGCCCGCACCGCGTCACGCAGCAGCCCCGATCGACATGGATCTGACGGAGCACCGCGCCGTTGTGGAGCATCCCGAGCAGGCAGCGCAGCAGCGCAGTCAGCAGGAGGCGCAGCGCAGCCGGAATCCGCAGGGGAACCGCAGACGCTTTCCGCCGCGGAACCGCAATCACGGTAACGGCGGCAATCATGCGCCGGAGGGCGGCAAGAATCCGAACGACGCAGGCTGAAATATCAGAATATGAAGCACCCGCGATACAGAGACCGTATCGCGGGTGCTTTCTGCATCTGCCGGGGGAAACCGTCTGCGCGGAAAAACAGCAAAGCACCGGCAAAATCCTGACTGCCGGTGCTTTGCGTCACAAGGAGGAATGTATCTGCGGAAGGCGTTATTCCGCAGGTGTTGTGCTTGCGGGCGGTGCGGCCGTGCTGCCGCCGCCCTGTACCGTGATGGCATCATCGACATTCAGCAGGAGGGAGGAGTCGCTGCCGTTGACCTTCGGCAGAGCGCCGTCCCACTTTTCCAGCATCTTGTTCTGGAGAATCAGCCCGGTCAGGGAGTTGTTCAGCAGGTCGTTTGCCTCAGCCTGTGCTTCCGCCTTCTTCAGGATGGCATCTGCTTCAGCCTGTGCTGCGATGACCTTCTTCTTTGCCTCTGCGTCTGCGATGACGATCGCCTGCTCCTGTTCAGTCTTGGTCTTCAGGAGATTCTGCTCTGCGACCTGCTTCTGCTCGATCGCCGCATTGAACTCAGAGGAGAAATCGAAATTGACGATATTGAATTTCTCAATCAGCACACCGTATTCGCCGACCTTTGCGTTGAGCTGATCCTTGATCTGCTCGCCGACGGCGCTGCGCTCGGTGATGAGCTGCTCTGCGGTGTAGCGTGCAGTGACGGACTTGACGCTCTCCTGCACAGCCGGTGTCAGGACAACTGCCTCATAGTCGCTGCCGATGTTGCGGTAGATATTGGCAGACTCAGCGCTCTGGATGCGGAAGTTGACCGCGATCACGCTGCTGACGGTCTGGAGATCCTTCGAGACAGCCGGTGCATCGACCTCATAGACCTGGATCTGATTGCTGACCGGTACGATCTCCTGCACGAACGGCGCCTTGAAGTGGAAGCCCTCACTGAGGGTCTGCTCGCTGACCTTGCCGAGCGTGACAATGACGCCGGTGTGACCTGCCGGAACGGTTGCCGTTGCCGAAAGCAGGAGGATCAGCGCGAGAAATACAGCAATGACGATTCCGACGATCTTGCCGGCAGTGCCCTTGCGCTTCATTGTGTAGGTTTCAGTTCCGTTTTTCATCATGACGGACTCCTTTCTGTGTGCGGGAAAAGCTGCGCCCGCCGCATCCTGCGGGTTTCTGTTCCCCGCGATGGTCTTATCATAGCATATTCTGCGCAAAAAAACAAACCGCGGGAGAATGCCGTAGCGGATAAATTTTGAAAATTTGCGGTGTTTTCTCCCAAATGCTCCGCTTCTCTTAATATTTCACAATACGCCGGAGATTGTATTATCTTGCGCTTTACATGTAAAAACGCACGCATCTGCGTATAAAACACATGCAAATCTGCCCGGATGCGTAACGGCGTCTCCTTGCAGCCTTCCCTCCGCGCAAGATCGGAACACCGCCGCGCCGCGACAGTGACCTCTGCGCCGAGACCGCGCAGGCGGGGAATCAGTGCACGGGTGAGGCGTCCGGCGCCGAGGAGAAGGGTGCGCGTGCCGCAGAGCGTGACGGGAAGCTCGCGCATTGCGAGGGCGAGGGCGCCCTCTGCGGTCGGGACAGCATTGCGGACAGCGAAGGCTTCCTGTTTTGCGTAGTCGAGCGGGATGCACCCCATGTCGGCGAGCGCACGGGTGAGTTCAGGCTGCATTCTGCCGCCGAGGACGGGGCTGCCGGGCAGAAGCCGCTCAGCGAGCTCCCGGACGGAAATCTCTGCGGAGGGGAAAAGCGGCGTGTGCAGGTGCATCCCGTCGGGGGAGGCGGGCAGGGGGAGAAGCAGCGCATCGGGCGCGGTGCCGTCATCAGGGCATACACCGGGCGGCAGCGGATACCCCGGCGGGAAGCCGAGCGCACAGACGACAAAGTCCTTTGCGAGGGATGCTGCTGCTGCAAGCTGGCGGAGGTCGCCGCCGGCAGCGAGCAGGGTCTTGGGTTTCATGAAACATCACTCCTTACATATCCGGGATATAGTAGTATATGCGAAAATTGCCGAACCGTGCCGCGCCGCGTGCAGGGCCGCATTGCTTAAGACATTTTTAATGTTTTCCCTACTTGTTTTTTAAAACAATATTTGATATAATAAACATGCTGAATGAATCGGCAATATCATCACAAAAACTTCTGACAGAACGAAAGGAGCACATCATGCTCGAAACCAAAAATCTCTGCAAGACCTATAAGCCGAAAAAAGGCGTCCCGGTCATGGCGGTCGATCATGTTTCCCTCCGTTTCCCGGAAAAGGGTATGGTCTTCCTGCTCGGTAAATCCGGCAGCGGCAAGTCCACCATGCTGAACCTGCTCGGCGGTCTCGACCAGTATGACGACGGCGAGATCATCATCAAGGGCATCTCCTCCAAGGATTTCTCCCAGCAGCGCTTCGACAGCTACCGCAATACCTATGTCGGCTTCATCTTCCAGGAATACAATGTGCTCGAGGAATTCACTGTCGGCGCGAATATCGCCCTCGCGCTCGAATTGCAGGGCAAGCAGGCGACCGATGAGGAGCTGAATGCGATTCTCACCGCGGTCGATCTCGCGGGTTACGGCAGCCGCAAGCCGAATGAGCTCTCCGGCGGTCAGAAGCAGCGTGTCGCGATCGCCCGTGCGCTCGTGAAGAACCCCGAGATCATCATGGCAGACGAGCCGACCGGCGCGCTCGATTCCAACACCGGGCGGCAGGTGCTCGATACCCTGAAAAAGCTCTCCGCTGAGAAGCTCGTCATCGTGGTCTCGCACGACCGCGAATATGCCGAGCTCTATGCAGACCGCATCATCGAGCTTGCAGACGGCAAGGTCATCCGCGATGTCGAGGCGGTGCAGAGCGAGGAATCCGCCGAGGAGAAGAAGCTCGTCTTCCGCTCGACCAGCATCGAGATCCCGCCCGATTATCACCTCACCGAGGAAGACCGCATCCAGATCAACGAGTATCTGGACGCACTCCGCTCCGGCACCGGCGCTTCGATGATGCTCCCGGCAGCATCCCAGCGCTTCAGGGAGACCGACGAGAGTGCGATCCCCGTGCAGGACGGCTCGAAGTTCAGCCTGATTAAGTCGAAGCTCCCGATGAAGAGCGCATTCAAGATCGGCTGCTCCAGCCTCAAACACAAGCGCTTCCGTCTTGTCATGACGGTTCTGCTTTCGGTCGCGGCGTTCTCGCTCTTTGCGCTGGTCGATACATTCAGTGCGTATGATCACATCCGTGCGTGTACCGATTCGATCATTGACACCGATGTGAACTATGTCTCCGTCAACAAGAGCGTGAAGCGGGGCAAGGGCATCGACGCCTGGTGGACATCCTACGGCTACCGCATCTCCGAGAAGGACATGGAGGCGATCCGCAAGGACACCGGCATCAATGTGACGGGTCTCTTCCTCCCGCGCAACCTCAGCCTGAGCTTTACGGGGCAGTATGACGACACTTATAAATTCACCGAGGGCGAATACAACACCGCGCTGAATCACTGCTGCGGCTTTGCCGAGGTCGATGAGGCGTTCCTCAAGGAGCACAGCTATGAGATCGTCGCGGGCAAGGTCCCGGACGGCAAGAAGAATGAGATTATGGTGAGCTCCGCGCTCTGCGAAACCTTTGTCAAGGCGGGCTATCATGCACCGCTGACCGAGGCGGAAGCGGCAAACGCCTATGAGACTGATGAGAAGACCGGCGAGCGCAGAAGCACGCTGAAATACGAGAAGATCGCATCGCCGAAGGATATGGTCGGCAAGGTGCTGAATCTCGGCGGCACAGAATACACAATCTCCGGCGTTGTCGATACGAACTTCGATCTTTCGCGCTATGACAAGCTGCTTGAGAGCGCCGAGCGCCTGAGCCGTTCCGAGGAGCTCGTGAATTATCTCCTCTGGAGCGAATATTCCACCACCGTCAATTATTCCCTCACCGGCGCCGCAATGGTCGGCAAGGGCAAAGTCGCAGAGATGGTCGCCGCAGAGCCGAAGGTCTATGAATCACAGAATGGCGGCTGCAATATTAATACCTACACGGAAACCGAAAACAGCGACACAGTCTGGCTGAATGTCAACGCACAGTATTACACCAAGCTCGACAAGATCCCGGATTCCGAGATCGTCTGGCTGAACGGCAAGAAGGATCATCTCGCAGAGGATGAATTCATCATTCCGCTGAACGGTCTCGATTTCTACTGCAACAAGCAGTCGGCCATCTCGAAGCTGCTCGAGCAGCTCGGCGCATATCAGGAAGGCACCGAGGAGATCACTCCGGAGGGCATGAATCAGCTCATCAAGGAAGCGGTCGGCAGCAATCTCCTCACCTATAACTACTACTACTCCGATCCTGAGACCGGCGAATGGACGAATTACCCCGACTACACCGAGCACAAAGCCGCGAAGATCGTCGGCGTTGTGAAGGCAGACAGCGCCTATGCGGATGCAATGGTCATCTGCGACGATATGGTACAGAAGCTGATCCATGACACCGAGGGCATCTATGACAGTGCCATCGGCGGCATGCCCGAATCCCGTGCAGAGGTCGAGAAGTTTGTCCGCTACTGCTACAGGAACAACTCAGATGTCACTGAGCGCTATGAGCTCAACAACGCCGTCACCTATGAGCTGGACACCGTGAACGATGTGCTCAAGGTGCTGGCAAAGGTGTTCCTCTATATCGGCATTGCGTTCGCAGTGTTCGCGGCGCTGCTGATGGCAAACTTCATCACCACGTCGATCCACTACAAGCGGCAGGAGATCGGTATTCTCCGCGCAATCGGCTCCCGCTCGAACGATGTGTTCCGCATCTTCTTCTCCGAGAGCTTTGTGATCGCAATGATCAACTTTGTGATTTCCGCAGTGATCTGCTGCGCAGGCGTCATGGTGATCAACTTCGTTCTCCGCAAGTATGTCGGCATTCTGATCACGGTGCTGCATTTCGGCATCCGGCAGATCCTCCTGCTCTTCGTCATCAGCGTGGCGATTGCAGCGGTTGCGAGCTTCCTGCCTGTGCGCCGCATCGCAGCGAAGAAGCCGATCGACGCGATCCGCGACAAATAAGCGCTGTGTCAGGCAGCGGTTCCGCCTCCCGTTTACTCCTTCATACAAAGAGCCCCCGGTACATGTTCCGTACCGGGGGCTCGGTTCTGTTATTTATATGATGCCTTATACTTGATAATCTCGCCGGTCTCCGTATTGAGCGTCAGCTCGTAGTCGTAGGAGAGCGTTTCAAATGCGAGCTCATAGACATAGATGCCGTTGCTGCGGTCGATCTTTGCCTTGGTGAACTGCTGCACATCCTCCGCCGTGATGCCTGCCTGCTCCAGCGCGAGATCGCGTGCCTTCAGAATTCCGATTGCGCGGGAACTGTCTGCGGAGACAGGATGCACATCGAGGGTGTTGGTCATGCCGGTTCTGGCATCCAGCTCCAGCGCATACTGTGTGCCGTCATTGAGCGTGAAGGCGATGAGATACACCGCACCGTCGAGCTTTTCCTTTGTGAAGACCACATCCTGCGGCGTGAGGTCGCCGACGCGCGCAACCGCCTGCTGCTTTGCGGCATCCAGCGGGATGAAGCCCGCCGTGTCGGTCACGGGCGGCATCTCAACGGAATATTTCAGCAGGATGCCGTCCAGAGCGGAGAGCTGCACGGTGTAGATCTTGCCGTCCGCATCCTGAAAGCGGAAGCGGTAATAGCCCCTGCCGCCGTCTGTGCCGAGCTGCTCGCGGACGGTCAGCGCCGCATCGAGCTTGGTATAGGAGAGGGCACGGGCGCGCATTTCATCGAGCGGGAGCCAGCCCTCCGTGCGCAGCGGGAGCACGGCTTCCGCCTCCGTGCGCTTTGTGATCTCGCCGGTTCTGGCGTCCAGCGTGAATTCATACTGCGTGGTCTCATCGGTGATACATGTGACGCGGTAGGTGACCGGCGTTTTGGCGGTATCAAGCCGCACATTCGAGAAGACCGTGTTCGTGTCATCCGTGCCGAGTGCCTCAAGCACCTTCTGCCGTGCATCATCCATGCTGATGAAGCTGAGATGCGCAAGATCCTGCACGGTATAGTTTTCCTCCGCATCCGAGACAGAGAACTCCGCTGGGGGGTGCTGTTTTAAGCGGCTGCGGTCGATGAGCAGCAGCACGACGGCAAGCGTCAGGGCAGCGCAGAGGATGCTGAGCGCCGCACCCCAGAGCGGGATTTTCCGATGCAGGGGATTTTGCTTTGCGGGCGGCTGCTCGCTCCGCGTGATCTCACGGACGGGCGATGCCTGCGCTTCCCTCTCTGCCATTGCCTGTGTCCAGCGGTCACGGATGCCGCCGGATTCCTCCGCCGTCAGCGTGAGCCCGGAGACCGCACCGCGCAGCGCGTCAGGGTCGGCGGTGCCGCCTAAGAATGTGAGCTGCCGCATTGCCTTTTCCAGCCGCTGCGCAAATTCCGCATCGGAGATGCCGCGTGCCTTTGCCGACACCGCATCGGGGATTCCCGAGCAGTGGAGCGCAAGATCACGGCGGCTTCCGGGCGGGAGCTTCCAGACCGCGGAGAGCGCGGGCACGGCATCGGTGAGTGCCTCATCGGGCTGCACGGTGCGTGTGCCGCAAATGCGCAGGACATGCGGGAGCACGGCGTCACTGCCGTCCTGAGCGGCGGCAGCGAGGGCTTCCGTCAGAGCGCTGAGGGCTTCCGTGCGGCTGCCTGTATAGAGCAGCGCCGCGGGGAAATACTGCGCTGCGAGCGCAGGAATATCCTGCTGCCTGATCGGCTCTGCCATCTGCACACACCTCCTCTGCGGATGATATTATCATTCATTTTCATTATACAGGATGCAGCGGGATTTGTCAAGACGGGCACCGCCCGTCTGCCGGCATGAAAAAAGCACCCTTTACAGAGTGCTCTGGTTTATATTAGCTTGATGAAAGTTATACGCAAGTTAGATTTTCGCGTGCTTGCGCTGTTTCCGTAAATCTAAAGCTGATTTTGAAAGACTTTTGCAAGTTAAACGGGTATGAAAAAGCCCAGCTTTACGGCTGGGCGGGTGATTATTCGTCGTTGTAGTCATCGCTGTCTTGATCCTCAAATACTTCTGGCACATCATCCCAACTTGTGTATTTCTTATCAGCTTCCAATGATGCTTGCAATCGCTTTTCACGTTCTTCCATCGAAAGCCCTGAATCAATATAATGACCGTGTTTGAATGCCATTATCGCTCACTCCATTCAATCCCATATGTTTCGGAAAATTCACGCAATGTCTCGATTATTGCGTCAACTTCATTATAACCGGTTCCGCGCTTTTTGTCAACAGTCTCGTCAAATGTTTTGCTCCCGCTCGCGTGCCTGCTCCTCAGTCAGCACAACCCGCTCACCTGTACCCGCCCCCGGCTTCGGCGCGAGGTCTCCCTTTTAGACACTGCACGTAAAATGTCTGTCTTTTGGGCAAACCGGGCAGTTTGTCTGTTGCACGGCAGGGCGCGGTCTGCTATAATAAAAAAAGAGGGAAGCGGCAGACCGCTGCCCTCTTCAATCGCTGACATTTCCCATTTTATCGTTCTTCGTCTTTTGATCTCTTGTTCTGATTTCAACTCCGGGGGCTGCATGACATGCAGCTCTTATTTTTTGCCGTCATTTCCGGTTCATCATGCGGTTCAGACGGCTGACCCGGATGCGGATCGGGATATAGATGCAGCCCCAGATCACCGCGAATACGGCAGCAAAAATCAGCGTGAACTTCGGGATCTCCTGCGGCGGGATCCAGCCGTTCAGCAGATAGAAGCCGAGATAATCCAGATACAGCACAGACATCTGGATGAGCGCAGCAAAGGCCTTCGGCAGATTTTCAATCTGATAGACGATCGAAATGCCCGCTGCGATGAACGCCATGACCGTTGTCGTTATGATTCCGAGCACGGCCTCATGCACGGTCAGCGTGCTGATTGTTCCCGCGGCGTGCAGCGCGCCCCAGACGATTGCCGTGACAACCGGACCGCCCCATGCAAACATGGCACCGCGCATCAGAAATTGCTTCAGATACTTTTTCATAATCCGTACCTCCTTTTCAGATCGGCAAAGCATCTTCTTGAAATACATTCTTCGTAGCCGCATTTGAATACGGCATCGACAGCGCCCGAGAGCTGCACTTTGAACCGTGCGATCTGCTTCCAGTTTGCAATCGCAGATTTGCTGATCCGTTCAAAGTGCCCGGGCAGACGCTTCTCCAGCTCGCAGAGCCGCTTGCGGATGAGATACCGCGTGCCGTCCTGATAGACAGCATAGGTGCGGTCGTTCTCCGCCGCAAAGCATTCGACCCCGGCGATTTCCAGCATCGTGATCTCATCCCCGATGTATCCCGGGATCTGGTCTGCCAGACTGTCCTGTGCAATGAGCCGTTCGATCTCGCTGATGAGCGGCGTCCGTGCATGCACCTGTGCGGTCACGGATTCTTCGCAGTCCGGGTCAAGCAGCAGCCTGAAAATCATGTTCATCACCTCCGATGGTTTGATTATACACGAAATCTGTCCGTTTGTCATGAAATTCCGGCGATCGGTATGCCGGAGCAGGCAAACGGTAAAAAATCCCTGCCGAATGCATCAAACGGCAGGGATTTTGGTAGCTCAGAGCGATGCGCGCCGCAGAAGCTCCGCCTCATCAATGATCTCGATGCCGAGCTCCTGTGCTTTGGTGAGCTTGCTGCCCGCATCTTCACCCGCAACGACAACGCCGGTCTTCTTCGAGACAGAGCCCGAGACCTTGCCGCCGTGCGCTTCAATCAGCGCTTTGGCTTCGTCGCGCTTCATTGTCGGGAGGGTGCCCGTCAGCACAAATGTGATGCCGGCAAAGCGGTCGTCTGCCGCCTGCTTCTTCTCATATTCCATGTGCACGCCGCGTGCCCGGAGCGTATCAATCAGCGCGCGGAATTCCGGCTCTGCGAATGCAGCCGCGACCGATTCCGCCATGATCTCGCCGAAGCCGTCAATTGACGCGATCTCCTCTGCCGATGCCGCCGCGATCTCATCTATGGACGGGAAGCGTTCGCAGAGCAGGACAGCCGCTGTCTGCCCGATATTGCGGATGCCGAGCGCACCGATCACACGGTCAAGCGGCTGCGATTTCGACTGTTCGATCGCGCGGAGCAGATTTTCCGCAGACTTGTCCTTGAAGCCCTCAAGCGAAAGGAGCTGTTCCTTCGTGAGCGCATAGAGATCGGCAGGGGATTCGATCAGCTTCTGATCGAGGAGCTGCTGCACGATGGCAGGCCCCAGCCCGTCGATGTTCATGGCATTCTTCGATGCAAAATGCACGATGCTGCGGAAGATCTGCGCAGGACATACCGGATTGCCGCAGCGCACGGCTGCTTCTTCTCCGTCCGCAGTGACGGGTGCGCCGCAGACCGGGCAGTGATCGGGCAGCAGATAGGGCTCCGCGCCCGCCGCGTGAGACTCCGAGCATAGCACCTCCGGGATGATGTCGCCCGCCTTGCGCACACGGATCCGGTCGCCGATGCGGATATCCTTCTCCGAGATGAACTGCTGATTGTGCAGCACCGCACGGGAGACGCTTGTGCCGGCGAGCGAGAGCGGTGCGAAGACCGCGACCGGCGTCAGCACGCCCGTGCGCCCGACCTGCACCTCAATATCCAGCAGTGTCGTGACTTTCTCCTCCGGCGGGAATTTGTAGGCAACTGCCCACTTCGGATATTTCGCCGTTGCGCCGAGCTGTTCTCTTGCGGAAAGGCTGTCAACCTTGATGACAACGCCGTCGATATCATAGGGGAGATCGCCGCGCTGTGCGCCGATGGCAGCGATTGCCGCACGGATGGCTGCACAGTCCGCACCGCAGCGGGTATAGGGGATCGCGGGGAAACCGAGCTCCGCGATGCGGTCGATGGTCTGTGAATGGTCGGTGAAGGTCTCTCCGCCGACACGCTGCAAATTGAAGACAAAGATGCCGAGTCTGCGCGCAGCGGTCACGGCGCTGTCCTTCTGGCGGAGCGAGCCCGCAGCAGCGTTGCGCGGATTCTTGAAGAGCTGCTCGCCTGCCGCCTCCTGCTGTGCGGAGAGACGCTCAAAGGCTGCACGCGGCATATAGACCTCGCCGCGGACTTCGAGCTCTGCGGGGGCATTTTTCAGCTTCAGCGGGATGCTGCGGATTGTTTTCAGATTGGCGGTGACATCCTCACCGGTGAAGCCGTCGCCGCGTGTTGAGCCGCGCACGAGGATGCCGTTTTCGTATTCGAGCGAGACAGAGAGCCCGTCGATCTTCGGCTCCACGGTAAAATGCGGGTCATCGACTGTCTCTGCGATGCGCTGCACAAAGGCATCGACCGCCTCAAAGGAGAAGACATCCTGCAAGCTCGCCATCTGCACGGCATGCGCGACCTTTTCAAATCTGCCCGAGGCGACACCCTGCACGCGCTGGGTGGGGGAATCGGGGGCAGCGAGCGCGGGAAACTCCGCTTCGAGCGTGCGGAGCTCCTGCATCAGCATGTCATATTCGTAGTCCTCGGCGGTCGGTGCGTCGAGGTCGTAGTAGTCGTGTGCGAGCTTCGTGAGAATGTCGGTCAGCTCGGCAACACGCAGCTTTGCTTCCTGTTCGGTCATGGCAATTCTCCTATCCTATTTGCTGCCGTAAATCAGAATTCAACCCCTCAGTCAGCTCCGCTGACAGCTCCCCTTTCAGGGGAGCCAAGAACGCAGAATTCCAGCCTTTGAAGAGCACTTTACCTTGCCTCCCCTGAAAGGGGAGGGGG
>JAEEXH010000100.1 GCA_016291435.1 Oscillospiraceae bacterium | reverse complement strand
GGGAAAAGAGGTATGCCTTGAAGTATGAGACTGAATTGCAAGGATCACCCCCGCGTGTGCGGGGAAAAGAGCCAGACTTAGTGGCAGTACTTTTCCGGGTAAGGATCACCCCCGCGTGTGCGGGGAAAAGTTACTTGGGGCGCATGATTTGAAGAAAGGAGGTAGGATCACCCCCGCGTGTGCGGGGAAAAGCGGAAGTTCTTTGTGTTCCCAGGAGTCGAAATAGGATCACCCCCGCGTGTGCGGGGAAAAGTTGCAGCAGCTGCATGTACTGCGGTTTCGTGAAGGATCACCCCCGCGTGTGCGGGGAAAAGATATAAATGCGAAAAACTCTTTTCGATTATCTAGGATCACCCCCGCGTGTGCGGGGAAAAGTTACAGCAGACTCGGAACATTGCCGGGAGTTGAGGATCACCCCCGCGTGTGCGGGGAAAAGAAAACGGGGGCACCACCACTGCTCAAGCCGAAAGGATCACCCCCGCGTGTGCGGGGAAAAGTTCTGAATGAAGACTTGTCTAACATTGTTGACAGGATCACCCCCGCGTGTGCGGGGAAAAGACTAAGAAATCTCAGAAAATACGCAGTTTCAAAATAGCTGCGTGCTATTTTTCCTTTAACTTCTCAAAGATCCTGAAAGTCAGCAGACAATCATCCAACGCGCGATGACGCCGTTCCACATTCAATTCTAAAAATGCAGCCACTGCATCCATGCCGAATTTCCTGCATTGCTTCAATTTCTTCCTGGCATACTGCTGCACATCCGTCTGTTTGTTCTGAATCAGCGGCAGCCCGACCTGCTGGCAAGCCCTGTGTAAAAAAGCCAAATCAAACCGAATATTATATCCGATCAGTTCATGATCACCGAGAAAAGACAGCAGCTGTTCCATCGCATCTTTCAGCGAGATTCCGTCGGTCTGCAGCATTTCCTCTGTGATCCCGGTCAGACTCACAATCTGCTGCGAAAGCGATTTCTCACATCGGATCAGTGCAGAATATGTTTCAAGCGGCTCTCCGTCAGCGATCATTACTGCTCCGATCTCTATGATCTCATCATCATCCTGCAGCCCGGTCGTCTCCAGATCAATCACCGCATATCGGCTGATGTGCTCTCTGCGTGCTGTTTTCGCTTTCATATGCGCCATATGCCGGATAACTGCTTTTGACTGTTTCCGATCGTCTGAATTGTCCTTTGCCGGAAAGTTACGGCGCACCAGCTTGATACCGTCATAATCCACAGGCTCCCAGGACGCACCGTGAATCCGAAACGCCAGTTTCTGCTCATTATTCGCGCTGTAAACCATCGTTGCTCTGCCGTTTCCGATATTCAGACAGATACGCTCCCAGACAGCATCACGCACGCGTGCCGTCAGATTCCCGACAAATACACCTGTGTCAATTTCCATCAGCCAGCGTGTCAGATCTCCGCGGAGCTTTGCAGGGCAGCAGTTCAGCGTCACGACAATCATCATTCCGCTTCACCCCTGCCGTATTGCTTTCCGAAATCGACCGTATCCTGCTTGTTGTCCCAAAGATACATGATCTTTTCATCCGCAGACGCGTCCTCCGGCGAAAGCAGTTCCTTGATATCGTGCACCATTTGTTCCAAAAGATGTCTGCCTGTCATTTCATCACGCACACGATGCCGCACCTCGCGAGACAGGTCCTCTGTTTCCTGAGCAGCAATCTCAAACGCAATCGGAATTGTGATATCTGCTTTATATAAATCCGCAATATCATACACAAAAGAGCATTCATGACCGACATGCACAAAGCCCATGGCCGGAGAGCATCCAAGCGCACAGATCACAGCATGTGCCAGACCGTATAAACAGACATGTGCCGCCGACAGCGCCTGATTGACACGGTCAGAAGCAGAAAAGTCATTCGGGTCGTATTCACGGCCGTTCCACGGAACATTCCACTCCTTTGAAGCATTCCGATAGACTTTTCGGATTCTGCTTCCCTCCCTGCCGCGGAGCTGCTGCAGCGTCAGCCCGGAGACATCTTCATCCGGAAAACGCATCATATACATCTTCCGTACAACCTCCAGATGCTTCCGCTGATTCACAACCAGCTCTGCCTGTTTCAGAAGCAGCCGCGCGCTGTGTGTCAGCGGACGCCCGCCTGCATAATACCGCACACCTTTTTCACCGATCCAGCAAACGCTGATGCCGGCATCCCCGATCAGTTCCATCGCCCTGTGCGAAACATCCGTACCGGGTCCGAGCAAAAGCACGGAGATCATTCCAGACGGAATATGCGTAATCCCGTTTTCATCCATCACAGTGATCGCACTGTCCTGCCGATTCAGCTTGCAGTGTTCCAGATAGATAAATGTCATTCTGTCCGCAATCTGCGGAAGTGCCTGGATCTCAGGCTTCGCCATCCCGGGAATATCAGCCATATCATTTCTCCTGCAATCGCATAACTGTCAGCAGCCCCATTCCGTACGCCTTCCCCCTGCCAATGCCGGAAACAAGCGTCTGCCGGAAAAGATCTTCGTCCGAAACCTCCAGCACGCCTTCATAGGTCACCGCCAGCAGTGAAACACGGTTGTTATCGCCTTTATAGAACTGATACCACTTGCTCTGTGTCACATCAAAGGAATCCGCTGCAAGCCGAAAGCCATGCTGAACACAATGCTCCAGCAGCCATTGCTTCTGATAGGCTGCTGTGATATGCGCCAGCACCTTACCTCGTTCCCCCGCTTTCTTCTGCGATTTCACAGGATTCGCTGTCAGACGGAACCGCCATTTCGTATTGGTTTCTGTGCGTGCAAGCAGCCCGTCATAGGCTTTTGTCTGTGCATCTCCATACGATCGGCAGAACTGATCGCAGAATCCGCTCAGATCAGGCATGGATTCGCTCAGCAGCAGAATGCAAAGGTTACCGCCGAGCTTGTCAAGCCGCCACAGATTACGCTGACGCGGTCCTGCAAATGATGACTCCAGTGCCCCGTGGATTTTTCCCGGGCTGCGCAGTGCCAGCATCGTGTTTCGCTTTGTAGTATCCAATGTGATTTTTGAAAGATACATCTCTGTCACCCCAATTCCGCAAAGGCATCATGTTCAGATTCCTGCTCCGCACCATTCACGGACACATAGCCATGATCCATCACGGCACGCCATGTATGGATCCGATGCTCATTTCGGAAAGACACCGCCAGATCACGAAGCGGTGCACCTTCTTCAGCATTATCGGCATCGGTCAGAATCCGCAGCTTTCGTTCTGAAGCATCTGCATATCTCTGACGCCATTCAGCCAACAGCCACGGTTCCTCACGCAGTGCAGTCAGCAGATCTGCATCCCGTATACCAAGCTGCAGCGGCATAGTCGGCGGACAGGATCTCCGTCCCAGAAACAGTGGGAACACAGGATGGCAGAGTGCCTCCTGCAGCTTCTCAAGCAATGCCGAGTCCTCGCTTTCCAGACCGACAAGAAACACAGCATCCTCAAGATAATACCGTTGCGTGATATAAGCGTCCTTTTCCTTTTTTCCGTGCGCTGTATGATAATCACGCAGATAGGATCCCTCCCGATCAATCCGCACACCAAATTTCAATTCATTCAGCGGATCAGGCGGATCATCCCGCGACATTCCCAATGCAGCAGCCAGCATACCGATCACGCCGCTTTTTGTCGGGAATCCGAGGGTTCTGCGAATTTCAAATTTCGATTCCGCCCCCCAAGCCTGAAGCGGTCCGGCAAGGCGCAGCAAGAGTGTTGCCATCAGATCACCCCATTCTGAACTGCCTGCTCCAGCGCATCCAGAAGAGCGTTCAGATTTGTTTTTTTGGCACCGAGGATTTCTTCATGCCCGATTACAAAGCTTGCGGCCGGCGCTCCGCAGTAATCTGCATACACCTTTTCTGCATGTACAAACAGCGCTTTGACCGATTTTTCCGCGTACCCTTCTGCTCCGCAAACCGGCTTTTCAAACGCGCCGCTCAGGTTGACAGGCTGGTCACAGCGCAGC
This sequence comes from Oscillospiraceae bacterium, assembly GCA_016291435.1. Taxonomy (GTDB): domain Bacteria; phylum Bacillota; class Clostridia; order Oscillospirales; family Ruminococcaceae; genus Firm-04. The sequence continues at coordinate 5,486 of JAEEXH010000100.1, read as the reverse complement.
GTCACATATACAAGATCCGGCAGCGTTCTGTTGGCATAGGAATTCTGCTTGCCTGTCGGCATCGCACAGATCATGGCTTCCGCAAATCCGCGCACTGCCTTGGCGGCGTCGTCACCGATCGTTTCCAGAAGCTCTGCCGCGTTGACGGTCGCATAACGATAGAGTGTCGCTGAATTGAACTCCATTGTGCCGAGATGTCCGGCACCGGCATTATCCGCTTCATTGCAGTCATCGACCGCAGTGAAGTAATCGTATTCGTTCTGGATCGCATGGGTAGAGATGCTGTGCGCAACCTGTGCAGCGGCGTCCACATTCAAAGAATTGTCATCTGCGACCATTCGTCCAAACAACGCGATATCAACCGACGGAAGATCTTTCAGAGCAGCTTTATATTTTGCCTTATCTTTCTCCTCCGCAATGATCAGTTCTGCCAATGCTTCTGCCTGCTTTGCACTGATAAAAAACAGCGCCCCGGTCGTGTGCCCCTTCTTCTCATTTGTCTTTACACCGGCATTCGTCAGTGCATCCGCCGCTTTCTTCTCGGCTTTTTCAGGTGTAAAATTATGATTCACCAGAATCTTTTTAATCAGACTGGCAGCATATTTTGTGCGAAAACCGAGCTGCTCTTCGCTGAAAATCTCGGTAAACATTCCACGCATCGCATGCTTCCACGCCTGACTAGATACTCTCGCGCGATTTGCGCCGCCATAAAAAGCGGTTTTCGGTCTGCCGGTGTCATCACGGTTGATGCAACTCGGCGGGACGGTCTGGATAATATGGAAATCAACATACAGTCTGTTCGTATTCATGTATCATTCTCCTTCTTATTTTGATTTTGGCGGTAGAAATCTCTGCCCCATGTAAGTTTGATTCGGTTTGCGGTTTCCGAAAAAGAAAACAGGTACAATTCTTTTGCCAGTTGTGCGTAATCAAGCCCCACAGAATCGCCCTTCAGAAGCTGAATTAATCCTCGAAGATGATAAGCCAGATCGGCCGGAGAGACAGCTGTTGCAATCAGGTTCATCCGTTTCAAAATACGCTCTGTATCATCTTCTGTGTGTATCAGGTACGCTGCCGCAGCACCGATGGAAACGCCGTCTTTCTGCACATCCTCTGTACTGCCCTGTCTGTGCATTGCATAAAGTGTCAGCGCAGTGTAGACCGCCCATTCGGCAGCGGAAGGTTCTCCTTTTCCAATCAGTTCCTCCGGCATACGGTCAAATATGATACCCCAAAGCTCGGGCAATTCTCCCGGCGCTTTGCCGATGCCGCGCCGCAGATCCGCAAGCATTGCTCTGCCGGCGCTGCTGTCATTCTGCTGACCGAGATATGCAATCTTTGCAGCAGTATAACGATAAACGCTGTCATGTTTGCTCAATTTGATTCACCTCCGTTCTCCGCGCTGTCTGTATCAGAAAACAGCTTTTTGACAGAACCTTCAAAGATATTCAGTGCTTCTGCCGACGATACAATTTCATTGTCAGAGTTTCGACCGAACACCGTCTGCCCGCCGCATTGTGCTGCAAGCTCTCTGCCATAATAAATCGCAATTCTGCGCAGAACTGCTTCGAGCGCTCCCACAGCTTCTTCCAGATCTGAATCGGGGTCTAAACGGTCAAGCCAGAGACGGAATTCCCGGTCTATACGGGCATAATACTCCCGCTTTGCGTCCTGCTCGCCGGACTGAGACTCTTTTTCATCCTTATCTCTCCTGCCGGATGCAAGCTGAAGGTTCTTGTAGAGCAGATACACATAACCTGCTGCCTTTTCACATTTTCCGACTTCATTTACAATCATTCTGCGCCATGCTGCACCGGCATCATCCAGCAGATTGGAATGAAAAGAAATTGTGTCACTGACAGTATCCAATACTGGAAGTGAAGTCGCCTGCTTGAAATCATAAATGACAGCCGCCGTACAGATCTTCACATGATAATCGCGGCGCAGCAGCTTCTTTTTCACCAGAAAGTGCATCCACTCCACAACACCGGCAGGACGGGTAAAATTCCTGGCATCCCGCTGCTCAACGGCAAGCGCCGAGATACTGCCGAATTCCTGCCAGATCAGCTTTGAGGTATCATACCGTTTCGGCTTGAACTGCGTCGGTGCATCCGGCTTTTCCCGATAGCCGTTCCAGAGCGTCATCTGCTCGTCAAAATGCGCATCCTCCTCAAACCAATCGCCGCCAGCCAGACGATAAGCATTGACTGCATCGCCTTCTCTGCAAAGCCAGATCTTTCTGGATTGTAAAGTCAGAAGCGCAGCCTGCTCATTCGGCGGCACGATCTGACGGTTAAACTCGGAAGAGGGTTCATGGATCTCCCATGCCGGCATCTTCGGGAGCGCTCTGACAGAATCAGCATTTGCGCAGTAATTCAGCATCAGTGTTTCAAACAGATTCCTGCCGGTCAGTGCAACCAGACTGAGTTTTCCGCACCATGTTCGTTTCGGCGTCGGATTTTTCGCTGCGATATCATCAAAACAATTCAGATGCAGCAGCCAGCGTGCTGCTTCTGCGTACGAGAGTGCTCTGCCCGCCTGATTCCGGTCTGAAAAAAGCCGTGCCTTGTTGTTGCTTTCAAAGAGTGTTCCGATCATCTTCGCTGTACTGATCGGATTCCCTTTTTCCTTTGCAGCCTTCGACTGACAGAATGGGTAATCCGAATCAAACAGCCAGAACCGATCCTTCCATTCCGAAAAATACCGCGCAAAAGGTGCTTCAGGGAATGTGCCGCTGTCCCACACGGCTTTCCAATAATCTACAGGATCTGATCCGAGCTCAAGATCGCTGCCCTCTGTATCATACCGTGAAAACACCGTACAAATCACTGCAAGCATCAAACGAAGCACCGCAAAATCCTGCGTTTTCGTCTCACCTGCAAGTTCGGTATAAGTATGCGATTGCAGCAAAGCGTCACGCAGGCCGACTTCCTTTGTCTTGCAGTCCGTCATCCGAACACAGATCCACGGCTCATCAATCAGGTTAAATTCTCGGTCCATGTCTCATCCTCCCTTCTTACCAATAAACCATATTTCCTGCTGTAGCGAAGAATCGCTCCGCAAAAGGCTGTATCTTCATCCGGCGAAAGCAGCAGCAGCAATTCACGGGAAAGCCATTTGGATAATTTCCATGCAGGCGGCAATGGCGTCAGCGCGTTTATCGTCTCATTGAACCGATAGCTGCGGCTGAATGACGCCGGCAGACGCAAGCGTTCCCGCGCAATCCGTATTGCTTCAAACTCCTGCAGCGGATATGTCGTATCAAACTCTGCTTCTCCGCTGATCAAAGCATATTTCCCGTTCTCTTTTTCACACAGCATAATCACTTCGACCGTCTCATCCGAATCGCGGACAGATGCTTCTGCACCCGGCTGGCTGCCGACATCATCGTTCAGTAAATCTGAAAGACAATTTACATACTTCTCACGCAGTTTATCTGAATTGATACAATAATTCTTTGCCTTTTCTTCCTTTTCGGCCATCTTTCTGCAATATGCAGAATAAAGCGGATCAGTCTCATCGGCCGCGCTGTATACGCCGTTGACCAACACAGGGATGCACGAAGGAATATCAAGCATCTTCGGAAGATGTGATGCAGTTTGCTGAAGGATCCAGGCATCATATACAGAGGGCGTTTCCTTTTTCGGCTCCAATATAGACAACACTGCATCCTGCAAGTTTCGCGGCCGCCGCCTCTCATGTCGATGCAGTCTGCCGGAACGCTGCAACAGCAGATCCATCGGGCAAAGTGCACTTACCATATAATCAAAATCCAGATCAAGAGACTGTTCCAGCACCTGTGTACCGACAACAATCAGATGATCCCGTTCTGCTTGTTGTGAATGCTTTCCGACACGATGCAGCAGCTTCTTCTCAATCTCTGCTCGGTCTGTTGCAAGAAACTGGCTGTGGAAGCACACCACCTCAAAACCAGGCAGAGCCGCTGTAAGCTGCATACTCAATTCCTGCGCATATTTCACGCTGTTGACGATCACTGCGGCACAGCCGACCTCAGAAAGCCTGTATGAAAGCGCGTCCGCAAGCTCAGCTTCTATCAGCCGTTCTATGCAGATCTGTTTTTGTGATTGTTCAATCGCAATTTCTTTGTGAAGAACCTGTCCGCAGCTGCTCCATGTCAGCAGAGGATAAGCCAATGAGCCGCTGACTGCCTGCCGCGGATTACACGCTCCCAGATATGCACGGGTCAGTGCTTCCCGGCGCTGAATGGGTAAGGTCGCCGATAAGATGATAACCGGGACACCGTATTCTCCCATCCATCGGAGAGCTCTGTCTAAATACACATTCATATAGGCATCATACGCATGACATTCATCTATGATCACTGCTTTTCCTGCAAGCCCGAGATGTCGAAGCATGACATGCCGCTGCTTCAAAGATGCAAGCAAGAACTGATCAACCGTTGCGACAACAAAATCAGAAAGCAAGGCTTGCTTCCTGCCCTCAAACCACTCATGTACGATCACTGATTCATCGCCGGAATCAGACGCTTTTCCGTGAAAAATCGAACGGTATTCGTCATTTAGTTCTGTCATTCCGTGTGCCAGTCGAATCGAATGTGTTTCATTGTCGCATTGAGTCGCCCACGAATGAATTCGTCCAAATACCCCGTTCGCCGTCGCCTGAGTCGGAAGCCCGAAGTATATACCGCCCAGCCCAAGACGATCAGCCAGGATTTCGGCAGCCGCCAACGCAGCTTCTGTCTTTCCCATTCCCATCGGAGCTTCAAGAATATAGATTCCCGCAGTCGGATTTGCATCAGCCTGTTCCATAATAGCTTCCTGGATTTCATTCGCCTCAAATCCAAATCTATTATAAAACCATTCGGCGTCTGCTCCGCAAGCATCCGCACACCACAAATCCGGCAGTGAAAGGCGTTCCCATGCTGCATCAGCCCGATCAGAACAGTCGGCATCCGACAATTCTTTTCCGATCGGAACATAGGGGAAATAATCTGCATTACTGGCAATCCAATCCGCCATTATCAAAAGTCCGGTCAGAAGCATCTGGGTCGGAACATTCAAATGCGGGAGCTGACTGATCGTAAAGCCTGTTTCATCCAGCGCAAATTGTAACCATTCTTCCCAGAGTGACCGCCACGTCCTGCGATTGCAATTACGGTACCCGTAATAATTGGAAGCATGATCTTCGATCTGTGTCTCAGCATCGCCGTGATGTGCGCCATGATGAAATCCGACAACTTCACAAATTTCCTGCGGAAAACCAAAGTCGGTCAGAATCGCCTCACCTGCAAGCGCATGCGGTGAAGATTTCGGATCACGTATCATAGAAAGCTCAATCTGACATGCTGAAAGGCGCTCTCTATATCCCGGCAATCGGTCTGCGATCTTTGATTGAAAAGCGGGTGTCAGTTTGCCGATGTCATGAAGAAGCGCGATCAATCGGCAAAAATCAGAGGCGCGATCTCTGGCGGTATCAGGTTCAGAATCAAGACGAAGCGAATCAGC
>JAEEXH010000099.1 GCA_016291435.1 Oscillospiraceae bacterium | reverse complement strand
CGGATAGGAGGCGATCAGACTTTTCCCCGCACACGCGGGGGTGATCCCTGGTCACGGTCAAGGCTCGCCAGATCCAGACACTTTTCCCCGCACACGCGGGGGTGATCCTCACACCCTTTTCATATCACTCACAAATAAAGACTTTTCCCCGCACACGCGGGGGTGATCCTCACTGACACACATTGATGTGTTAGCTGCTATTCTTTTCCCCGCACACGCGGGGGTGATCCTGTGCTTGACGGTGCGCTCGCATCACGGCAGCACTTTTCCCCGCACACGCGGGGGTGATCCGTACTGGAACCGGCGCGGATTTCGCCATTCTCGCTTTTCCCCGCACACGCGGGGGTGATCCTACAATACTCCAAGCACTGGAAAGGCCATCAAACTTCTCCCCGCACACGCGGGGGTGATCCTATGCTTCAGACAAAATATGAAATTTTCCTGAACTTCTCCCCGCACACGCGGGGGTGATCCTATCTGTATCGACAGCCGCTCCGCGATACCTTGCTTCTCCCCGCACACGCGGGGTGCTTCTAAAGTTGGAAAAGCCGCTAAGAAGAGAGAATATGAAATGACCGCAATCAATGAGACACTGTATCACTACGTGCAGGAGCTGCTCGGGTCATAAGAGAAAGGATGGCGCATAATGAATTTTGAAAAGCTGTATCAATGGCTGGAATCGGTGGCAGGACTTTCGTGCAATGTTGATGAGCAGATCCGTATGTTGAATGTACGCAGTATAATCACTGACCCCGAGCGGTTCAGAGATGCGTTTATGCAGACTATCGACACGGTGTGCAGTACGCTGGATGCTCTGGATGAACACTATAAGGAGCTCCCGGCTGAATTCCCGCAGCGCAGCACGATCAAAGAAGAATACGGCAAATATGTGATGCACGAACTATGCGGCGTCATTTCAGCAGCACTGCGGATACTCAGTCTGCCTGTGCCCGACTCTGTGACGGATTTGGATATGCTGCGTGCAGCGGACGTTGTAAATGTGATGACGCGTCTTGTTCGTGAGCTGACCATATATGACTCGGAGACAGTACAAAACTCGGAATGGTTTACTGCACATGCGGAGACTCTGGAGCAGCTGCACATCACCGCGCATGAATTGTCTGTGATGAAGCGTATGATAAAAAAAGAAAAATGAATGCCGTTTACGTTTTCCTGAAAACAATGCCGGCAAAAACTATGCAAATACGGCTGAATCTGTCCGCTTTTTTACTGCTCGTTGCATGAAAAACGTAATTGGGCCATGTTTTTTCTTTTTTGTGTTTGATGATTGCCGGCATACAGCTGCAGTTTCCATGATATACGGCAAAGCCCCCGCAGAATCAGCGGGGGCTTTATTTGTGAGAATCGGATCATGACAGGCGGAGAAAAGGCACTGCAAGACTGGCAGCAGCACCTTCGCCTCATCCCTTCTGAAGCAACAGCAGCAGCCGATACCGCAGCTTGTGCTTCTTCACGAGACTGCGCAGTCTTCGGCGGATCTCCTCTGCCGCTTCAATGTCTTTGCCGCCGGTTTCACGGTCAGAATAGAGCGCGGCTTCATAGACGGGCAGGAAGCCAAGCAGCGGCGTGAGATCCTCTCTGCCGGTCTGCTGCATTCTGCCGTAATACTCCGACAGCGTTTCATCCTCTGCTTTCGGGAAACCGAGATATCCCATCAGCCGGAGACTCTGCTGTGCAAGATACCTGTATTTCTCAAAGCCTTGCATCTGCGCATATTTCCTGCGGGAGACAAGCCTGCTGACAAAGAAGAACAGCAGCAGAAATCCCGCAGCGGCAAGCGAAGGAATCACGGCAACCATCGGATCGAATGCATGCGGTTCCTGGGCGGGCTCTTCGGCTGTTTCTGCAGGCTCCGTCTGTTCCGGCTCCGGCGTGTCGATCTCGAAATGGATCGTATTGCTTTCGCGGATGCCCCATCCCGACTGATCGGCGTAACCGGGTGTCGGTTCAAAGACGATCCAGCCGACATTGTCAAAATATGCCTCCGGCCATGCGTGCGCACAGTTTTGTGTGACGGTCATATTCCCGTCTGCATCCCGCGTTGTGAGATAGCCGTGGACATAGCGGCAGGGGATACCCATTTCATTTGCCATCAGCACAAATGCGGTCGCAAAATGTGAGCATCTGCCCTTTCTGGCGGTCAGCAGAAAATAGTCCAGATAGGTTCCCGCATCGGTCACAGTTTCCGGGAGTGCGCCGTCTGTCAGGGAATACTCCATTCCGCTGAGATAGGCTTCCAGCCGTTTCAGCGTTTCATAGCGGTCTGCGGCACCGTCCTGGATCCTGCCGAGAATTTCCAGCACCTGTTCTGAACAGCGGAACGGGCGGCAGTTTTTACGGTAAACATCTTCGCGGTATTGCTGATAATCCGCATAGGAGAAGCCGGGCAGATCCTTCACCCGTTCCGCGATCTGCGTCTGCTTCCACTCTTCTTCCGTGATCGGTTCCGCAGTCCGCAGGAGCTCCGGGAGCTTCGGATTCCCGTAGTTGAGCATATAGCATGCGACCTGATAGCTGTCCTGATAGCGGAGCTTTTTTTCTGAGATGATACTTCCGTTCCTGTCGCTGATTCCGGGTATCTTCGTCTGCGTTTCCGCAAGCTGTATTTTCGCGGGCGCAAAAATATACTTCGTATTGTAGCTGCGGTTTTCGTAATACAGATCTGCGTCCTGCAAATAATCATACGGTACATCAGGTGCAAATTTCCGCACTGCGCAGACAGTTTCCATCGTGTCTGTCATGCGGAGCCGGCTTTCGCCGGACATATCGTAATCCCATTCCGTGCCGGTGAAATTGCTGCTGATGCCGCCGATCAGCCGGAAGGTATGTACGGTTGTGTTGTCCGCATGGAGATACAGCACTTCCTCATCGTTTTCGCTGAGCCCTGCGGAGAAGCCGCCGTTTTCGGAGAAGCCGATCTTTTCATATTCCTCGGAGGGGTGCGTCACAGTGCCGTAAATCCGGACGGCATAGGATGCGATGCTGCTGCCGATATCCCTGAAAAGCTGCCAGTCATACGGATGATCCGGCGCCGGCACCGCATAGACGATCAGGCAGACGGCAAGCAGAAAGGGCGAGATTCGCGTGATATGCCCCTTCATCTCAGGTGAACCGCTCTTCTCCCATTTCCGCTGTACCTCTTCGGCAATGGTGTGGAGCAGGATCAGGCAGATCAGCGCAAAGACCTCTCTGCGGATGTTCCGTTCCTGTACTGTTTCGGCAATCGCATAGATCAGCAGTGCCGCCGACGCGGCACGCCTGCACCAGACATATTTCTGCATCAGCATTCCGAGCAGGAGTGCGGCAGCGGCAAAGCCTGCGATCCAGAGGATCCAGAGGTATTCTTCTGCGAAACGCTCCCGTGCTTTTTCGCCGACGGCAAGCAGCAGACCGAGCAGCGCGGCAGCCGTAATTCCGGCAGTCAGGAGACGCTGCTTCGGCTTCAGATTGCGCAGAATAACGCATGCAGCCGTGAACACCGTGCAGAGGACAATCCCGGGCCAGCCGGCTTCGGGAATGCCTGCATATTCGCCGAACAGCAGCAGCGCCAGCAGGGAAAACGGCAGAACTGTGAGAATATCATACAGTGTACTCATGTTTCCAGCCCCTTTGTGAATTCCCTGAACGGCGAGATCGGGATCAGACTGCTGTTTTTCAGATCGGAGAGATCGGGCATTTCGCTTGTGCTTTCACCGACAAAGCAGATGACCGTCTGCAGATTGCGGCGATCCAGCTCCCGCAGCAGCGCATCTGTATCCGCATCCCATGAGGACAGGATCAGGAAGACCATGGCGCTTTCCGGCAGATCGTTTCTGTGCATCACCGATTCGCGGAGCAGCCGGTGCGAATACAGGCTGCTGAATCTGATTTCGGAGACAGCTTCATAGAATTCCTCAAATTTCCGTGTGTCTTCGACAGTGAGCCGTGTGAACGCCGCACCGAGATGATATGCCGCTGTGCAGATGCGGCTGCGGCTGAGATAATAAGCAATGGCAAGCGTCACTTCCAGGACCCGGTTTTCCGCGGGCAGAAAATCCGCCTGTTCGCGTCCCTGCCGGAAGGTGTCGGTGATCACAGCGATCTCCTGATGATCGGCGCCTGTCAGGATCCTTGTCATCAGGCTGCCTGTGCGCGCAGACTGCTTCCAGCTGATGAGCCTGCGGTCATCGCCGGAGACATATGCGCGGGCGAGCACATCCGGCTCGGATTTGCTGCGCGCAGAATCCCGCACCGCATCGCAGAGCGCAATATCCCCGAGGGTATCTGTCATGATCAGCTGCGGCTTCACGACCGCGTGAATGCACTCCTTGTTTCTGTAACGGATTCGGAACAGCCGGAAATAATCCTGTATCTCAATTTCTCTGATGCCGATCTCATATTCTCCTCTGTATCTGCAGATCAGCCTTGTCTCTTTTTCGATCCTTGTGTGCGGCCGCAGCTCATATTCCGTTTCGTCATCGAGGTCTGTGATCGAAGAAAACGAGGAGAAGAACCGCACTCTGATGCTGACGAACTGCAGCGGGCATTCATTGACCAGTGCGAAGCGGTATCGGACAGGCTCATTCACCGTGACAAATCTGCGTTCCGGCTCCTGATAGATATGAAACATCGCATAGACCGCCAGAAGATAGAGCAGTGAGACCGGCGGCACAAGGGTGAGCGCGATAAAGAAACCGTATGTCACAGCCCCGCCCCTGAAGCTGATGCCGACCAGCGACAGCACCCAGAGGCAGAACCAGATGATTCTGTTTTTTCTCATATTGTCATTCATCACCTCTTTCGGTGAAAAGCGGACGATTCGTCAGAGCGGCAGCTTTGTATTCCGGATCAGCTTTCCGAGAATTTCATCCTTATTTTCCTTGGCGATCTTCGCTTCGGAGCTCAGCGTCAGCCTGTGACCGAGCACAAACGGCGCGACAGCTCTGACATCATCGGGCTTTACGAAATCGCGTCCGTCCAGAAGCGCCTTTGCCTGCGAGGCTCTGACCAGTGCGAGCACCGCTCTTGGGCTGACGCCGAGCACAAAGCGCTTTTCGTTTCTTGTCATCTCCGCAATGTTCCGTGCATAGCGGATGATCTCCTCTTTGACTGTGACATCTGCGGTCTGCTTCTGAATGTTCAGAATATCTGCGGAGGTCATGATGCTTTCTACCGTATCAATCGTTTTTCCGGCAAGCATGTTCTGCGTCATGCGCACTTCTTCGGCTTCGTCGGGATAGTCGAGCGTGATCTTCATCATGAAGCGGTCGATCTGCGCTTCGGGCAGGGGATATGTGCCCATGAATTCCACCGGATTCTGTGTCGCAATCACCATAAACGGCTGCGGGAGCTTGTGCTTCACACCGCTCACTGTTGTCTGTCCCTCCGCCATCGCTTCCAGAAGGCTTGCCTGTGTTTTCGGCGAGGTGCGGTTGATCTCGTCTGCCAGCACGATCTGGTGCATGACAGCGCCCTCCCGGTATTCAAATTCGCCGGTTTTCATATTGAAGATCTCCGTGCCCATGACATCGGAGGGAAGTGTATCGGGCGTAAACTGGATTCTGCCGAAATCGCAGTCCACGGATTTGGCGACTGCGGAAGCAAGTGTTGTCTTGCCGACTCCGGGGATGCCCTCCAGCAGAATATGCCCGCGCGCAAAAAGACAGATCAGAACATTCTCGACTGTCTCCTCTTTTCCGACAAAGTATTCACTGATATGCTGCCTGAGCCTGCTGATCATGCAAAGCGCCTCCTGACTGTCCGGGTTCATCCGGGGCAAAATGTTTTTTCTTGCAATTATATTATAACAAACAGGCGCCCAGAAGTCAAGTTACAGCATGTTTACATCGGAGCAGACAGACAATCGCTCTGCGTCTGTGCAGGATCTGTTTCCTGACGGATCTGCGGTGTATTCATATGTGATTCTTGACATTTCTCCGGAAATGTGGTATAATAATATAGTGAGATATTGCACACAATCTTGATCTTCTTTTGTGCAATATCACGAAAGGCGCCGGCGGGATCACGCTGTCCCGCACAGTGCCGCGAAATTGGGAAATGCGAAGGAGGATTTTGCATGAAAAGCAGATTCTGGAAAAAGACAGCAGCCGGACTGCTGGCACTGTTGATCGTTACAGGGAATACTCCTGCAGCCTCATTCATCAGGCTGACGGAGAGACCGGCTGTAACGGTATGTGCTGCGGATGAGCTTCTCAGCGGGCAGTGCGGTGACAGCGCATACTGGTCACTTGACTCCGCAACCGGCACGCTGACGATCTCCGGCGAGGGCGATATGGACGATTACGATATGGAGACTCAGCCTTGGGGCGACTATAATAGTGCGATCACCTCTGTCAGCATTGGTGACGGCATCACATCAATCGGAACTCATGCGTTTGCGAACTGCGAAAACCTGACTTCCATCAGTCTTTCTGATAACATTACAGAGATCAGAATGGGTGCGTTCTGGTTATGCTCAAGCCTGGAAGAAATCATAATTCCTGCAAGTGTTACATACATCGGTCAGGATGCATTCTATCGCTGCACAGATATCACAGAGTTTCAATGCGATGCAGACCCCGCAAAACTGACATGGGACGATGGCACCTGTGATGATTTCAAGGATGACGGCACAACTGTCTGCCATGTTCCTGGGGAGTATTATCTGGAATATGTTAAGAAGTTCGGCGCTGAAAGTGAAAGCCCTGTAAATGTCACCTTCGGCACGGATGCCCCGCACGGGCAGTGCGGCGACAGCGCATACTGGCTGCTTGACTCAGGCAAGCTGACGATCTCCGGCACGGGCGATATAGATTTCGATGATTGGGTGGATTATAAGGGTGAAATCACCTCTGTTGAAATTGAGAATGGCATCACTTCTATCGTCCCTTCTGCGTTCGATGAATGTGAATACCTGACATCAGTCGAGATTCCCGACAGTGTGACATACATCGGCGTGAATGCATTCAAAAACTGCACAGGTATCACAGATGTTTACTGCTATGCAGACCCTGCAAACCTGACATGGGACGATGGCGGCTACGACGATTTCAAGCTTGATGGCACAACCGTCTGCCACGTGTCTGAGGAGTATTATGATACTTATGTTTCAAAATTCGGCATTGGCAGTGAAACCCCTGTAAATGTCACATTCAAGGCGGAGGCAATGGGCAAGTGCGGCGAGCATGCTTACTGGTTCTTTGACTCCGATACCGGCGAGTTGACGATCTCCGGCACGGGCGATATGGATTCCGTCGGTTGGGCGGATCATAGGGGTGAAATCTCCTCTGTTGTAATTGAGCACGGCATCACTTATATCGGCGATTCTGCGTTCGAAGGCTGCGAGGTTCTGAATTCTGTCACAATCCCCAACAGTGTTGAAAACATCGGCGTTTATGCGTTCGCGTCGTGCGGAAGCCTGGAATCTGTCAATATCCCCGACTGTGTGACAGACATCGGCGATTATGCGTTCGCGTGGTGCGATAGCCTGGAATCTGTCAATATCCCCGACATTGTGACATTCATCGGCAATTATGCGTTCTATGGCTGCGAAAGCCTGACATCTGTCGCTATCCCCGACAGTGTGACATACATCGGCCTTGATGCATTCTTGGGCTGCACAGGTATCTCGGAAGTTCACTGCGATGCAGACCCTGCAAATCTGACATGGGACGAGGGCGGCTGTAACGATTTCAAGGATGACGGCACAACTGTCTGCCATGTTCCTGGGGTGTATTATCTGGAATATGTCAAGAAGTTCGGCACCGGAAGTGAGAACCCTGTAAATGTCATATTCGACACGGATGCCCCGCACGGGCAGTGCGGTGAAAACGCATACTGGCTGTTTGACTCCGGCACGCTGACGATCTTCGGCGAGGGCGATATGGATTCCGTCGGTTGGGATGATCATAAGGGTGAAATCTCCTCTGTTGTAATTGAGCGCGGCATCACTTCTATCGTCGATTCTGCGTTCCTAGTCTGCGAAAGCCTGACATCAGTCGAGATTCCCGACAGTGTGACAAGCATTGGCGATTATGCGTTCGCTTACTGTGAAAGCCTGACATCAATCGAGATTCCTGACAGTGTGACAACCATCGGCGATTCTGCGTTTGAAGGCTGCGGAAGCCTGACATCAGTCAATATCCCCGAAAGTGTGACATACATCGGCGATACTGCGTTCGCAGGCTGCGAAAGCCTGGAATCAGTCAATATCCCCGAAAGTGTGACATACATCGGCTATGATGCATTCTATGACTGCACAGGTATCTCAGAAGTTCACTGCGATGCAGACCCTGCAAACCTGACATGGAACGAGGGCAGCTGTAACGATTTCATCTATGATTGGGATAATGCTCCCGATGTTCACTATACCACCGTCTGCCATGTTCCTGCGGCGTATTATCTGGAATATGTCAAGAAGTTCGGCGCTGGTAGTGAAAACCCTGTAAATGTCACATTCGATACGGATGCCCCGCAGGGGCAGTGCGGTGAAAACGCATACTGGCTGCTTGCCTCCGGCACGCTGACGATCTACGGCACAGGGAATATGGATTCCGTCCCTTGGGAGGAACTTAAGGGTGAAATCTTCTCTGTTGATATTGAGCGCGGCATCACTTCTATCGTCGATTATGCGTTCGCGTCGTGCGGAAGCCTGGAATCTGTCAATATCCCCGACAGTGTGACAAGCATTGGCAGTGATGCATTCTTTGGCTGCACAGGTATCTCAGAAGTTTACTGCGATTCAGACCCTGCAAACCTGACATGGAACGAGGGCGACTGTGACGATTTCATAAAGAGACCGAAACATACCACCGTCTGCCATGTTCCTGCGGAGTATCTCAGCAAGTATGTTGAGAAGTTCGGCGATAGCGTAAATGTCACTTTTGTTGGCGACGTGGACATGGGGCTGGGCGAGCATCTTTACGGTCACTCCATTACCCTTGACGGCAGCATCGGCGTGAACTTCTATGTTGAGCTGACAGACGCGCTCCTTGCAAGCGAGACCGCTGAAATGGTATTCACAATTCCGAACGGCAGCGAGAAAGAAACGCAGACGCTCCGCGTCAAGGACGTGATCGCAGACAGCAGTAACCAGGTCGTGATCGGCGGCAAGACTTACTACAAGTTCAAGTGCAGCATTTCCGCAAAGGATATGGCTTCCGATATCACCGCACAGCTCATTGACGGCGATCAGGAGGGCAAGGAGTACACTTATTCCGTCAAGGATTATGCGGAATACATTCTTGAACATGCTGTGGACAATGATGATTACGCAAAGGCTGCACCGCTGATCAAGGCAATGCTCAACTACGGCGCAGCATCACAGAGCTATTTCAGCATCGGAGGAACAGCCGCAAATGCCGGACTTGACAATGCTGACAAGGAACTCGGCAATGTGACGATTCCTGCGAAGTTCGAGTATGATGACAACGCATCTCTCCCCACAGGCGTGACCTTCGAGGGCGCAACGCTTTCTCTGAAGTCCGAGACAACGCTCTCCCTCTATTTCAAGGGACTGCCGGAGGATACAAAATTTACTTGCGGCGATAAGACCGTTGAGACTGCGAAGAACGGCAGCTATGTCATTGCACGAATCAGAGGCATCAAGGCAAACGAGCTGGAGAACAACTTCACTGTG